>ONRO01000413.1 GCA_900320235.1 uncultured Eubacteriales bacterium | reverse complement strand
CCGTGTACCGAACGGTACGCACGGTGTTGTGAGAGGACGGGGGTTAGCCACCCCCTCCTACTCGATTGTAAAAAAGTGAGGTGAACTTATGTTTGATGAGCTGAAGGCTGAGCTTGATTCAATAATGGCAAGAGATCCGGCAGCAAGAAGCAGGGCAGAGGTATATTTCCTTTATTCCGGGTTCAGGGCTGTCAGGGATCACAGGGTTGCAAACTGGTTTTTCAGACATAATATGAAGCTAATTGCAAGATGGATCTCTCAGCGCTCACGTCATAAGACAGGAATAGAGATACACCCCGGTGCAACGATCGGAAAAGGTCTTTTCATAGATCACGGCATGGGTGTTGTAATAGGTGAAACTGCGGAAATAGGTGACAACTGTACGATCTATCAGGGCGTGACACTCGGCGGTACAGGAAAGGATCAGGGCAAACGTCACCCGACACTGGGCAATAATGTCCTTGTCGGTTCGGGAGCAAAGGTTCTTGGTCCGTTCAGGGTCGGAGATAATGCCAGGATAGCAGCCGGAGCAGTTGTGCTGACTGAGGTCCCCGATAATGCAACAGCAGTCGGTGTACCTGCAAAGGTAGTAAAGGTCAATGGCGAAAGAGTAGAGAATTCTCCATGCGACAGCCTTGATCAGATACACTATACAGACCCCGTTGCAGAAGAGCTTTCAAGTCTTGATAAGCGTCTGAGTGAACTGAGCAGCGCATTTGAAGAATTTGAAAACGGCGCGGGAATATAAAGACTTCATTGATTCAGGATGGTATCTGCCGTGAAAAATAAAACAGATAAGAATGTCAGTGATATGATGAATTATGCTGCGTATGAGGAATTAACCAGCAACAATAATCCGAGCGGCGGAGGAGGCTGCAGCGGATGCAGCGGTTTTCCTATAATACAGCTTGGTATGATTGTAATCGTAGGAATACTTGCACCTGTGCTGACGGTTATAGGCTTATATGAGCTTGCGACAGGCAAAATCACATTAAGCGAATTCTGGGAAAAATATAATATGTTTGTCGGTATCTCTGTAATAATGCTGCATTCCTGTGCAGTAATTCTCTGGCGTATCTGGTTCAGGGAAAAGATACTCGGTAAAAAGCTTGAAAAGATATCCGGAAGCAATCTTGTATCAAAGCATCCGGTGGTCGTGTACTCATCAGCTGCGGCATTTTTGCGTTCATGGTATATGGAATAATGAGTGACGATATTTCAAACGGTATAGTTATAATGATATGTTTCTATGCCGGCTGGATCATTCTCAGAAACCGTAATAAGCCGGATGAATGATGCGGTCAAAAAAGAATTATGATCTTTAAATTTAATAATAAGATGAAAATAACAGAAAAGGAGAATGACAATGAAGATCTATAACACAATGACAGGAAAAAAGGAAGAACTGAAAACCATAACTGACGGCGAGGTAAAGATCTATGCCTGCGGACCGACAGTGTATAACTATATCCATATCGGAAATGCAAGACCTATCTGTGTATTCGATATTCTCAGAAGATATCTTGAATACAGGGGTTATAAAGTAACCTTTGTCCAGAATTTTACCGATATAGATGATAAGATCATAAAAAGGGCAAATGAGGAAGGAACAGATTATAAGACAGTTTCCGAAAAATATATCGAGGAATATAAAAAAGATGCAAAGGGACTTAATGTAAGAGAGGCAACCGTTCACCCCAAGGCAACAGAGAATATTCAGCAGATGCTCGATATGATAACAACCCTTGAAGAAAAGGGCTATGCGTATTCAACAGAATACGGCGATGTATATTTCCGTACTAACAGATTCAAGGAATACGGCAAGCTTTCACATCAGCCGCTTGAGGACCTTGAGGCAGGCGCAAGAATACAGATAGGTGATACAAAAGAAGACCCGATGGATTTCGCACTCTGGAAGGGCGCAAAGCCCGGTGAGCCTTCATGGACTTCCCCCTGGGGAGAAGGCAGACCCGGCTGGCATATCGAATGCTCAACAATGGCAAAGCGTTATCTCGGAGAGACAATAGATATTCACTGCGGCGGTCAGGACCTGATATTCCCGCACCATGAAAATGAGATCGCCCAGAGCGAATGCACAAATGAAAAGCCTTTTGCAAATTACTGGATGCATAACGGCTATATAAATGTTGATAATAAAAAGATGTCCAAGTCACTTGGAAATTTCTTTACCGTCCGTGATGTTGCAGAGCAGTACGGCTATGAGCCTATCCGCTATCTGATGGTATCATCACATTACCGCAGCCCGATCAATTATTCAATCGATATTATCAATCAGTGCAAGGCTTCTCTTGACAGACTTTACAACTGCCGTGAAGATCTTCGTTTCCTTGCGAAAAACAGCGAAGGTGCGCTCAGGGAAGGCGAGCAGGAGATAAAGGATAAGCTTCTCGGACATAAGAAAGATTTCATCAGAGTAATGGAAGACGATCTCAATACTGCGGACGCAATCACAGCATTGTTTGAGCTTGCAAGAGATATCAATACAAACCTCAATCCTCAGACAAAGCCTTCAAAGGAGCTTTGTGATTTTGCACTTTCACTTTACGGAGAGCTTGCAGATGTACTGGGACTTCTTTATGAAGAGAAGGACGGCGGCATTGATGATGAGATTCAGACACTTATCGATCAGCGTACACAGGCAAGAAAGGATAAAAACTGGGCAGAAGCAGACAGGATCCGTGATGAGCTTAAAGCAAGAGGCATAACAATAAAAGATACACCGAACGGAACAATAATTGTAACAGAATAATAAAGCTTGCTGTGTGCATAAGGATAAAGTCCGATGAAGTGAGCAGAAAACAGAGGAGGTATGGGGATGTCGGAATATGATAAGACAGCCCTGATAAAGGCTGCATTTGAGGTCAGAAAGAATGCGTACGCACCGTATTCAGGCTATTATGTAGGAGCGGCACTTCTTACAGAGAGCGGAAAGATCTTCACAGGAACAAATGTAGAAAACAGTTCATTTCCTGTGGGAGTCTGTGCTGAAAGAAGCGCCTTTGCTGCTGCGATAAGCAGCGGAGAAAGAAAGTTTATTGCCATGTGCGTGACAGGTGAAAGAAACAATAATAATCCGCTCATTAGCAATGATTATTGTATGCCGTGCGGAATGTGCCGCCAGTTTATGACGGAATTCTGCGATAAGGAATTCGAGATCATAAGTGCAAAATCCGAAGAGGATTATCAGATCAATAAGCTCGATACCCTTATGCCGGGAGCATTTCTGCTGTTCGGCGGTTTCACCTGATACAATAACTTATACAGACATTTTTCACCGGTTCTCAGCTGAGACCGGTGAAAAACATTAATGAAAACTGAAAAATCAGTTAATACATGATCCTGAACAGATCAGTGTCTGCAGTCCTCTGCACTTTTGTGGTCACAGTTCTGAGAATTGTTTCTGCAGTCCTGTGTATTGTTTCTGCAGTCCTGAGCGTCAGAATTTGTCTGGGTACTCTTGTTCTTGTTTTTGCTCATTGTAAAAACTCCTTATAATCTGTTGTCAGCTGATTGAGATGATCAGCCAAACCAAATACAGCTGTCCGGTTTTAAGGAAAGCTGTCTGACTGAAATCTGCGCAGCCGGCTGATCAGTTATTGTAAAAACAAAATTAACGCTTTTACAAATGACTGAGTTCGAGGGAACCCGGATCGGTTCCCTGTTTTATTATCTGCAAATAAAAATAAAATATTCAAAGATCAAATAAAAAAATTGATCGGAACAGGAAATGAAAATGATTTTACCTGAAGATTATATAAACGAGCTTCGTCTTGTCCTTGGCAGCGATACTGAAAAATACCTGCAAAGCTTTGAAAAAGAGCCTTTCAGGGGAATAAGCGTAAATCTGTTGAAAACCACACCTGAAAAGCTTTTGCCGCTGCTTGGCTTTGAAACTGAAAGAACACCTTTTTATAGCTGCGGATATTATATCCCCCCTGAAACAGAATCAATAGGAAACTCACCGCTTCATCATGCAGGCGGTTTCTATGTTCAGGAACCGTCGGCTTCGTCAGCCGCTGAGCTGCTAGGCATTGAAAACGGCGACTATGTTCTTGATCTTTGTGCAGCCCCCGGAGGAAAATCTGCTCAGATTGCTTCACTTCTCGGAGGCAGCGGTCTTATCTGGTCAAACGAACCAATAAGAAACAGGGCAAGGATCCTGCTGTCAACCCATGAAAGAATGGGTATTGCAAACGGAGTGGTATCAAGCTGCTATCCTGATGAGCTTTGTCCGAGGGTCGAGGGCTGTTTTGATAAGGTACTTGTTGATGCTCCATGCTCAGGCGAGGGCATGTTCAGGAAAAATAACGATGCGATCACAGAATGGAGCAGAGAACATGTTATTTCCTGCGCGGCAAGACAGCTTTCTATTCTTCAGACTGCTGCTGCAGCACTGAGAGAAGGCGGAATACTCGTTTATTCGACCTGTACGTTTTCGCCTGAGGAAAATGAAATGACTGTTAAAAAATTCCTTGAGAGCTGCCCTGAATTTGAGTCTATGGAAATCAATGAGCCGTTCGGAAGAAAAACCGAGTTGTCAAATGCTGTCAGGGTAACACCGGCTGAGGGCGGAGAGGGACATTTTGCTGCAAGGTTCAGGAAAAAGGGAAATGCAGTACGCAGACCGCTGCCGACAGGAAAGGTTCAGACTCTTACCGCAGAAATGAAAAAACTTACAGAGGATTTTCTTGACGATATTTTCAGAGTTCGTCCCGAAACAGTGACCGAAATAATGAAGGATAGTATCTTTCTTCGTCCGAAGGGACTGGAAGGTCTGAAAGCACCGGGAATTCTCCGCTGCGGAATATATGCCGGTGATATTGTCAAAAGGCGCATTGAGCCGGCACATTCGCTGTTTACAACCGCAGAACCTTCATCACTGAGACGTGTTCTTGAACTTGGTATTGAAGACATCAGAACAGCTATGTTTCTCAGAGGTGAGGAGATCAGCTGTGATCTTGACAAGGGCTATACAGCTGTTGCAATTGAGGGAATGATAACAGGTTTCGGAAAATGCTCCGGCGGAAGACTGAAAAACAAATATCCGAAAGGGCTCAGAAATACATGCTGATGATTATAGATAAAAAATCCTGATAAGCTCTGAACCTTGCAGAGAAAAAAGCATATGATCTTCAAAGCCGTGAATCCCGACACCGGCATCACGCCGTCGCTGCCGGAAAAACTTATAAAAATCTATTGAAATTATGGATAAAATGGTATATTATTAATATATATGTGTGCAAAAGGTATTTGATTGAAAATGCACTTTGCAGACAGAAACAGAAAATTATAGCGGAGGAAATTTAAATGAAAATTCTTGTAATCAACGCAGGCAGCTCATCAATGAAATATCAGCTTATAGATATGACAGACGAAAGCACACTTGCAAAGGGAAACTGTGAAAGGATCGGTATTGACGGTCATTTCAAGCACACAACAAGCGATGGAAGAAGCTGTGAATATGATGTTCAGATGAACAACCATACAGAAGCTTTCATGCAGATCAAAAACGCACTTACAGATGAGAAGGTCGGCGTTATCAAGGAACTCAGCGAGGTTTCAGCAATTGGTCACCGTATCGTGCAGGGCGGCTCGATCTTCAAGGAGTCATGTATAGTTACAGAAAAGGTAATTGAGGACATTGAAAGCCTTATTCCGCTTGCACCTCTTCATAATGCAGCACATGTTCAGGGCATCAGAGCTTGTATCGATGTATTCGGCAAGGAAGTTCCTGAAGTAGTTGTATTTGATACAGCATTCCATTCTACAATGCCTCAGACAGCATTCATGTATCCCGTACCCTATGAGTTCTATGAGAAGTATGCAGTACGCCGCTATGGCTTCCACGGAACATCACACCGCTATGTATCCGCTCGCTGTGCAGAACTTATGGGCAAGGATCTTAAGGATCTTAAACTCATTACCTGTCATCTCGGAAACGGTTCTTCCATCACAGCTATCAAGGACGGCAAGGTAATAGATACAAGCATGGGTCTTACACCTCTTGACGGTATTATGATGGGCACAAGAACAGGCTGTCTCGATCCGTCAGTTGTAACATTCATCGAGGAAAAGGAAGGTCTTACACCGTCAGAAATGGATACACTTCTCAATAAGAAATCCGGATTCCTTGGTATTTCCGGTGTATCAAGCGATGACAGAGATGTTTGCGCTGCTGCTGAGTCAGGCAACGAAAGAGCAAAGCTTGCTATTGATATGCTTGAGTATGAGATACTCAAATACATAGGTTCATATGTAGCAGTACTCGGCGGAGTTGATGCAATCGTATTTACAGCAGGTAT
>ONRO01000249.1 GCA_900320235.1 uncultured Eubacteriales bacterium | reverse complement strand
TTATTGATAATTATAGTGAAGCATGACATGTTCTTGAGATTACATCAAGCTGCTGCTCACGAGTAAGATCTATGAATTTTACAGCATATCCAGATACTCTGATCGTAAAGTTTGCATACTCTTCTTTTTCCGGGTGTTCCATCGCATCAATAAGTTTATCTGTACCGAATACATTTACATTGAGGTGATGAGCTCCCTGATCAAAATATCCATCCATTACCTGAACAAGATTGTTTATTCTTTCCTGTTCTTCATGACCGAGAGCGTCAGGATTAATTGTCTGAGTATTTGAAATACCATCAAGAGCAACGTGGTAAGGAAGCTTTGCAACGGAGTTCAGGGATGCGAGTAAACCGCTTTTTTCAGCACCGTAACTCGGATTAGCACCAGGTGAAAGAGGCTCTCCTGCTTTTCTTCCGTCAGGCATATCCCCTGTTGCTTTACCGTAAACAACATTTGATGTAATTGTAAGAATAGATGTTGTCGGCTCTGAGTTTCTGTATGTGTGGTGTTTCTTGACTTTATCAAGGAAAGTCCTGAGAAGCCATACAGCGATATCATCTGCCCTGTCATCGTCATTTCCATATCTCGGGAAATCGCCTTCTGTGATATAATGAAGAACTATTCCGTCTGAATCTCTTTCAGTTTTTACCTTAGCATACTTTATAGCACTGAGTGAATCAACAACATGAGAGAAGCCGGCAATACCTGTTGCAAATGTACGGCGGACATCAGTATCAATAAGTGCCATTTCAGCAGCTTCATAGAAGTATTTATCGTGCATGTAATGAATAAGATTAAGAGCATTTACATAAACGCCAGCAAGCCAATCCATCATGATTTCGTATTTCTGAATTACTTCATCATAATCAAGATATTCAGATGTAATTGGTCTGATCATTGGTCCGCACTGTTCACGTGTTTTTGCATCAACACCGCCGTTTATTGCATAGAGCAGACATTTTGCAAGATTTGCTCTTGCACCGAAAAACTGCATTTCTTTTCCTGTCTGTGTAGCTGAAACACAGCAGCAGATAGAATAATCATCTCCCCATACAGGCTTCATAACATCGTCATTTTCATATTGTACCGAGCTTGTGTTTATTGATATTTTTGAGGCATATTTTTTAAAGGTATCCGGGAGTGCTGAGGAATAAAGAACAGTAAGATTGGGTTCAGGTGAAGGACCCATGTTCTCAAGAGTGTGCAGAAAACGGAAGTCGTTTTTAGTAACCATTGAACGACCATCTACGCCAATACCTGCAACTTCAAGAGTTGCCCATACAGGATCGCCTGAGAATAGCTGATTATAAGAAGGAATTCTTGAAAATTTAACGATACGGAATTTCATTACAAGATGATCGATAAGTTCCTGAGCTTCTTTTTCTGTGAGAATTCCGTTATCAATATCTCTTTGAATATAAATATCAAGGAATGTTGAAACCCTGCCGACTGACATTGCAGCTCCGTTCTGAGTTTTTATTGCAGCAAGATAACCAAAATAAAGCCATTGAACTGCTTCCTTAGCGTTGGTTGCAGGCTTGGATATATCGTATCCATATATAGCAGCCATCTCTTTCATACCGTTAAGTGCACGGATTTGTTTCGCAATTTCTTCTCTGAGTCTTATAACGTCGTCAGTCATAGTGCCGTCGCCGCAGTTTGCGAAATCCTTTTTCTTTTGTTCGATAAGGTAATCTATACCGTAAAGTGCTATACGGCGGTAGTCGCCTACTATTCTTCCTCTGCCATAGGTATCAGGAAGACCTGTAATGATCTTATTGTGTCTGACAGATTTCATTTCAGGAGTGTAAGCGTCAAAAACGCCCTGATTATGAGTTGTAACATATTCTGTAAATATTTTATGAAGATCAGGATCGGGTGTGAAGCCATTTGTTGTGCATGCCTGTTCTGCCATTTTTATTCCACCGAACGGCATAAATGCTCTCTTCAGCGGACGATCTGTCTGAATACCTACAATTTTTTCAAGTTCAGGTTTTTCAGGATCGATGTATCCGGCACCATATGCTGTCAGACCAGATACTACTTTTGTTTCCATATCAAGTATTCCGCCGTTTGCTCTTTCTTCTTTCTGAAGTTCCTGAATTTTATTCCAGAGTGTTTTTGTTGCATCTGTGGGATCTTCAAGAAAAGATTCATCTCCGTCATAGGGATGGTAGTTTTTCTGAATAAAATCCCTGACATTTATTTCTTCTTTCCAAATTCTTCCCTCGAAGCCATTCCATGCTTCAGTATTTCTTATATCCATTAAGAAATTACCTCCTGATCAATTATTTGACACATAAAACTTACATATATATTATTGATATTGTATCCTGAATTTAATATAAAACTCTTTTTAATGTTTGTCAACTATTTAAATAGTCTTTCTCAAATTCTCGTGCAATATAAATAATCTCTTGTTCCAGTATTAATACTTTATGTGCATTCTGATATTGATAATAATTTGACAAACGCAATATATTGTGGTATATGAATGAGCAAAGCAATACAAATAGTGGTTTGATGCTTTTTCGCTGCTTTCCTATCATCAAGTGCGAACATATATGCATCATATCCTTTTTTGAATATAATGTTTCTGATACCTGGATCTCGTGATTTTAATATTATTTGCTTATTAATAGCAAAAGATGAGTAAACTGTATCAGAAAAAGATTCTTCTTCTCATACGAGCTTTCAAAATGTATGGATTACAGAAACAGTATGTTGTTTGGAAGTATACGAGTATTCCGTATTCAGTACGTATACTAAAGATACATCAAGTGCACTTTCCTTCGGGCGCGTCACACTGGTTACACTGCTTGACAGCTTCTTCAGCGTAAGGCGTTCCCTTACGGAAACGCGCCAAAAGAAAGGAACCACAAGAGGAAGGGCTTTGGCCCCTCCTC
>ONRO01000079.1 GCA_900320235.1 uncultured Eubacteriales bacterium | reverse complement strand
TCAAGAACATCAAACCTTGAAAAAGTATAGAAATGATCCGGAAGGATAAAATCTGATTGCTGAATCAGAGCAACAGTCTGATGATACAGTACGAAAACAGTGAAAGCTGCCGGAATGCGGAGCTGATCTGAAGTTCAGCCCCGAGATAGAGTCTTTGCAGAAATACGGGGCAGTTTGTGGCAAAAACTAACGAATGGAGAGATAGGATATGAGAATTATTTTTGCCGGCGGCGGTACGGCAGGTCATATCAATCCTGCGCTGGCGATTGCAGGTTATGTGAAACAGCAGCAGCCTGATGCTGAAATATTATATATAGGCTGTAAAGGCGGAATGGAGGAAAGACTTGTTCCTCAGGCAGGATATGAATTCAAAGGCGTAATAGTCCAGGGCTTCAGAAGAAAGCTCACTCCGAAGGGACTTGCAGAAAATGTAGTCACTGTCAAAAAAGCTATCGGAGCAGAAATGGATGCAAAAGCTATAATAAAGGAATTCAAACCTGATATTTGTGTGGGAACAGGCGGCTATGTAAGCGGACCGGTAATCAGGGCCGCTGCAAAACTGGGTATTCCCACTGTAATACACGAACAGAATGCATTTCCCGGCATCACAAATAAAATGCTCGCAAAAAAAGCAGACAGGGTAATGCTTGCAATGCCGGCAGCAAAAAAGCATTTCAAATCTGGCTGCCGTTTTGTCGAAACAGGTAACCCTGTCAGAGGCGAAATTCTCACAGTTGAAAAGGAACAGGCAAGAAAAGAGCTCGGACTGGATGAAAGACCGGTTATCCTTTCTTTCGGCGGAAGTCTTGGAGCAGATATAATAAATAAATCACTTGCTGAAGTAATCGCAAGAAGTGCACATGACGGAAAATATCAGCATATCCATGCATACGGACAGTATGGAAAATGGTTTCCTGATCTGCTTAAGGAAAAAGGAGCAGACCCCGATAAGGCAGAAAACCTTGATATCAGGGAGTATATCAATAATATGCCGACCTGTCTTGCAGCGGCTGATGTGGTAGTAGCAAGAGCAGGAGCGATAACACTGAGTGAGATTCAGGTCAAGGGAAAGCCGTCGGTTCTTATCCCGTCACCGAATGTAGCAGAGAATCATCAGTATCATAATGCGATGGCACTTGTAGAAAAAAATGCTGCTGTAATGATAGAGGAAAAAGATCTTACGCCAGAAAAGCTGACTGAGGAAATCGACAAGCTTGCGAGTGACCCTGAAAGACTCAGGATCTATTCTGAAAACGCAAAGAAAATGGCTGTCAACGATGCAGCAAAAAGAATTTACTCCGTAATTCAACAGGTCCTTGCTGAAAAAAAGTAAGGAGAATAAAAAATTTACGGAAGGGATGATAAAATGGAGAAAAAGCCTTCCGGCGAAGACAGGAAAGTAAAACGCCCTGAAGATAAAAGGCAAAATAATAACAGACCAGTCGGAAAACGACCGGCTGACAGACCTGTGCAAAAAGGGAAGAGTAAGACTCCTCCCTCACATCCGACACAGTCAAGACAGAACGGCAGACCGATTTCAGCCAAAAAGAATGCACCGGAAGCAGGAAAAAAGAAACGTCCTGCAGAAACACCGGTCAGAGAAAAAACATCGGAAAAAAGAGCAGCATCCGGAAAGACACAATACCGTCCGGCTAAGAAGGCTGTCAGGAATAAGCCGCCTGAGGAAACAACAGGCGGAAAGCTGATAAGAAAAGCTCCGGCAAAAAAGAGACCGATGAAACAGCAGGAAGCAGATGACGCAGCAGAAGAGGTTCTCATCAAGGATAATAATGATGATCAGGACTATGATGCACATCAGCCGCTTGAACCGCCGAAAAAACCGGACAGTCCGTATATCAGAAAGCTGAAAAAGATTCTGCTTGCATTTGTAACAATAGTTATTCTTCTCGGAATATGCACAGCTCTGTCTTTTACAGTATTCTTTAAGATAGATCAGATTACTGTTCAGGGAAAGACAAGGTATAATTCGGATGAAATAATTGCAGCTTCTGAGATAAATACAGGAGATAATCTTCTCCTGTGCAATACATCACCGGGCTGTGACAAGATAAAGGATAAGTTCCCGTATATAGAAAATGTTTCGATTGAAAAACACTTTTTTAACCAGATCAATATAAAGGTAACCGAGGCAAAGCCGACTTCAATTATTGAAAGCGACGGAAAATATATTGTTCTCGGAAAAAGCGGAAAGATCATTGAGATCAATGATAAGAAGCTTTATGATGTACCGGCTGTACTTGGTGCAAAGCTTGAAAATGTCAGCCTTTCTTCAACAATAAAATATAAGGACAGTAATCTGAAAAAATACCTTGACAGGGTTATCGAGGCAATCGATACGAATGGTCTGAAGGATTCAATTATTACTGTTGATATTTCAAATACCTCAAATATTGCTTTGTTCAAGAAAAACGGCTTCAAAATAATAATCGGTAATTTTGAAAATGTCGATTATAAGCTGAAAACCGCTGC
>ONRO01000308.1 GCA_900320235.1 uncultured Eubacteriales bacterium | reverse complement strand
ATTTTCAGATTATTCAGTGAAGAACAATAACTGAACATACTTTGCATGTTAGTTACAGATTGCGTGTTGAAGTTTGACAGATTAAGTTCTTTCAGTTTACTACATCCGGAAAACATATTTTTCATTTCAGTAACATTGGATGTGTTGAACCCTGCCAGATTGAGGGTTTCGAGATTATTATTGTAAATGAACATACCATTCATTCTTGTAGCATTACTTGTATCGACATTTGATAAATCGATGCTGGTAACATAATAGAAGGAATCAAACAGATAATCGCAGATTCCGCTGAGAACAACACCATCCTCAGCTTTTACAGACAATACTTCATTTTTTGAAAAATTGTAGTCAAATGCCGGATTATTGTAGGTGCCTTGTTTGATAGTCAGTTCACCTGTTGTTTCATTTAAATCATATTCAATTTTGGTAGTACTATCATCCAGAGCTTTCGCAGTAATACTTGCAGATGGAAGCTCCTGAATAGGCAGAGCAGGTACAAGACCTGCTGTTAAAGACAGCAGAAGTGCTGCTGCTAAAATTTTTGCCATACATTTACTGAATTTTTTTGACATATGCATTCCTCCGAAAAAAATAATCAAGCTGAAACTATGCTGAAAAAACTCTGTTACCATTCAGAAAAAACAGAAGTCACTGTTTTGCAATGGTGGTTTTATCCAGCTGATCGTATTTGCAGATAATGTTATTATAACATTATTGTAATTATTTTTCTATACCTAAAAAACCATATTTAGTCGTTTTGACAATAATTATTTATTGCTGAAATTATTTATAATGCACATAATGAAAAAATTACGAACTTATCAATTGACTTTTGTGATGAATAATGCTAATCTGTGAATAAATTATAATAATTTTATGAGTCTTGTATTTTTGACTTCAGATGAGGTGTGTCATGGAAAACAGATCAAAACCAAGGAAAATATTGAAAACAATATTAGCTATTATTCTTACGCTGCTTATTCTTTTCATTCTTGCAGTGGCCGGAATATTTGTTTATGACAAGATCAAAGATGCTCAGGAATGGGATAAGCTGAAGGAACAGGGTTATATCAATCAGGTTTCTGCCGGTTCTTATAACCTGAATGTCTGTATCAGGGGAAATAATGACGCTGCATATACGGTGGTTTCCATGGCAGGTCTGAATAACATGGCGAATGTTGTTGACATGGAGCCGGTGACAGATCAGCTTACGGACAAATACTGCTTTGCATTTGTAGACCGTTCAGGCTACGGACTGAGCGACGATACGAATGAAGAACAGACGGTTGAACAGATCGTCACTGATTACCGTACAGCACTCAGGAATTCGGGTGTAAAATCTCCCTATGTTCTCATGGCTCATTCACTCAGCGGAGTTTATGCATCATACTGGCAGCAGCAGTATCCTGATGAAATAAAGGCTGTCATTTACCTTGACCCCACTCAGATAGGTTCTCATGATATTGATGAAGAAATGCAGAATCGTCATGCAGATTTCGGCATGTATATGAATGTAGTCTTTTCAAAGACAGGAATAGAAAGACTGTTTTTTGACCCGACAGAATATACCGTGAATCTGAAAACCCAGCAACAGAAGGACAATGCAGAAATGATCTGGCACAGATGTCCGATGTCATGGGCAGTCTGCTCTGAGGAAAACAATTACAGCGATAATATCATCAAAACCCGAGATTTACTTATCCCGAATGATATTCCGAAGCTTTACATTGATGCAAGCGCATATACGATAGAAGATATCCGCGAAAAGATAGCGTATACAAAGCAGATCGAGGAACAGGCAGGCAAGAGTGATTCGGAAATACAGATCCTTGAGGAAAGTGTTGATGACCGGTTTGTTGATGCAATGAAGTCTTTTTATGAAAATAATATCAAGACGTATATTGATAAGCTTGGCAATGTTACATATATCAATATTCCCGGAGAACATTCAATTTTCAAGCACAAGCCCGATGAGGTTGCAAAGGCAATAGGAGATTTTCTCGGAAAGCTGAAATAAAAATATCATGTCAGAGCCGCAGCTATGGTAAGAAAAGCTGCGGCTCTTTTGTCTGTTACGGCTTATGTGACAGCGGAATGTTTTGTGTGAAATATCCGTCTTTGTCAGAGAAAAGCTGCTTTATAAGCGGACAGAGCGGATATGTATGAATCTTGAAAAAATTTAGGCAAAAAAACGATACTTGTTTACATATATTTCATAAGCTGTGTAAATTACCCGGTTATAATAAGGTCAGATAAGAAATGACAATTTCAGAAAGACGAGGTGATCATATGAAAAATTCGATTAAATTATCAGCTTATATGTTAACTATTGTACTGGCTCTTTCAGCCTGCACGGCATGCGCAACAACTGCAGAAAAATCAGATGTTACAGCCGAAAGCAGCTACACTGCAGCGGAAATCTCTGAGCAGTACGATAATTCAGCAAATGAAGCACAGGAAAGCACAGGCAAAGAGAATAACTCAGAACAATCTGATGAGTCCGCCGGCTCTGATGAAGAAAGCAAAGCAGAACAGCAGACTTCCGCGGATGATACGGAAAAGAGCAGCGCACAGTCAGCTGAACAGGAGAGTACAGTTTCTGACACAGGTGCAGGAGAAATCACTCTTTCGACAGCAAATGAAAGCAATACAAAGCTTTCCTCAGGCAGCTATGAGGTACAGATCGGCAATAAGACTGTTACACTGAGCGGAGCTTATGTAGTTGACGGTATTGAAGCAGTGATTGAAGGCGGAGAGTGGAACAGCAGCAGCACAGATCAGAATGTATTTCTTGTAATGAACGGCGGCAGCCTGACGCTGAAAAATGCAGCTCTCACTAAAACCGGAGATGCAGGAGCAAATGATTCTACAAGAAAATCAGATGTTTCGGATGATTATAATTTCTATGGCATCAATTCGGTTATCCTTGTTGTGGGTGAGGGAAGCAGAGCCACTGTTGAAAACTGCACGATAAATTCTGACTGCAGCGGTGCGAATGCGGTATTTTCTCTTGACAATGCAAATATCGATGTAAGCAATGTCAGGATCACGACAACAGGTAATTCCTCAAGAGGAGTCTATGCTACCTATGGAGGCACGATAACAGCCGACCATATTGATATCAAGACTTCCGGCGCACATTGCGCACCGGTTGCAACGGACAGAGGAGGCGGATATGTGACCGTCAGAAATTCCAGATTTGATTCTTCAGGTGACGGCAGCCCGAATATCTATTCGACAGGTGAGATAACAGTGGAAAACTGTGAGGGAGTTTCAACCGGATCGCAGGCGGCTGTTATTGAGGGCAGGAATTCCATCACAATGATAAACTGCAGATTTTCTGTAAGCGGAAGTGGAAATAACGGAATAATGCTTTATCAGAGCATGTCCGGAGATGCATCGGATTCAGATGCGACAGCAAATGTATCGACACTTACAATGACAGGCACAACAATAGACTGTGAGCTTGACGGCCCGATGTTCTATATCACAAATACAAATTCAGTCATCAATCTGAACGGCGGAAACAGTCTGAATGCAAAATCAGGAAACCTTGTCAGCGCTGCAGAAGGCAGATGGGGCAGGGAAGGTTCAAACGGCGGTACTCTTACGCTGAACATTTCAGGTGAAAGTAT
>ONRO01000042.1 GCA_900320235.1 uncultured Eubacteriales bacterium | reverse complement strand
TATGGAGGTAATATAATGTGAGCAATATCATCAGAATTTCTGAATCATCGCCGAAGATCGATTCGTTGGTTATGTACAATCAGGGAACGGATTGTTTCTTTGAACTTTTGATATCCGCCGCAGATGATTTCGAGAAGACAGAACACCAGAAAGAACTGATATCATTTCTGGAAGACCAAAAAAGCATTAACGAGATTGCACCCGGAACGGCTGACTTTGATATCGTAGATATGCCTTGGGATGAGGATTGTCTGTTTGAAGATATACAGTTTCTTCTTCGGGCTGTCGAAGGAGCACAAACGGAAACCATTATGGACAGACTGCCCTATGAGATAAATAAAGAGATCGTATTACCTTGGCTGGAACAGTTTGGCTTAATGGTAAAACAGACGAAAACGGAAAGAGGATGACAAATTCCAGTTTGTAGAAGACATCAATGCTCCCACACTGCCGCCACTATGCCGCTAGTGAGGAGCTTTGTTTTATGCCTGGGTATTAATATTAATCCAAGATGAAATATTTGTCAGACACTGTAATTCTATCAATCAGTCTTATTACAACCGTTTGATCATATCCGATTATCCGGCAAATTACCATCTAACCATGAAGAGATATAAGTAAGTGCAAATGAAATACAAAAAAACGAGGAGCTGTCGCACAAGCGTAAAAGAAACGCAGTGCGGCAGCCCTCATATTTTTCTATAAAACAAAAACTTATTTCAGCATGGAAACAGCGTCAAGTATTGTTTTTTCCATTGCCTCTTTGCCGTATTTATCAACCTGTGCCTTGCTTTTCTCACCGTGTGTCAGACATCCTGCTCCGCCGATACAGCCTCCTATGCACGCCATGCCCTCTATGAAATTGACATCGAGCAGATTGCGACTTTTTTTGACAAGTACGGTCTTGCATTCTTCGATACCATCACATGAAATTGCTTTAAGATCAAAATCCTCAAGCCCCTGCTCCTTCAATCCCTCAGCAACAGCGTCAGTAAGTCCTCCGCAGCGTGCGAAAATTCTTCCGAAATAAGAAGCATTATCAAGTACGCCCTCTTCAAGGGTTGTAATATCAATATCACGGCTGTCAAACAAAGCCTGAAGTTCCTCAAATGTCATCGCAGCATCAACATATGGCTTTACCTTATCAAGCTGTACTTCCATCTTTTTTGCAGTACATGGTCCGATAAATACTATCTTTGCATTTTCCGTTGTGTCTTTTATGTACTTAGCTATTGTAGCCATCGGCGAAAGGTTATGAGATACATTCGGTAAAAGAGTCGGATAATTCTTACCGATATAATCAACAAATGCCGGACAACAGGAACTTGTCAGAAAACCCTTTTCGGCAAGCTCTTTGGATTCAGCCTGAGCTACCATATCTGCACCCAGGGCAGCCTCAACCACTGTATGGAAACCAAGCTCTTTCAATCCTGTTACAACCTGACCGAGTTTTGCATAAGTAAATTGACTTGATATTGACGGTGCAACTATTGCATAAACTTTAAATCTATTACTTTGGCTGCCTTTTTTTAACAGATCAATTACATTGAGTATGAATGATTTATCCATAATTGCACCAAACGGACATTGATAAACACACGCACCGCACGAAATACACTTACTATTGTCAATAGCAGCCGCATTTTCTTCATTAATGGAAATAGCCTTTATCTTACAGGCGTTTTGACAAGGTCTTTTGCGGTTCGCTATTGCCGAATAAGGACAGACCTTTGAGCATCTGCCGCATTCAACACATTTTGATTTATCTATATGTGCAACATGGTGATGATCAAAAGATATTGCACCTCTTGGACATACATCTTCACAACGATGCGCGAGACAGCCTCGGCAGGAGTCTGTAACCTCATAGCCTGCCGCCGGACATTCATCGCATGCAATGTCAATAACCTCAATAACATTGGGATTCTCTTTATTGCCACCCATTGCAATCTTGACACGTTCGGCTAAAATTGCTCGTTCTTTGTACACACAACAGCGCATTGTAGGAGTTTTTCCGGGAACGATCGTTTTTGGAATATCAATAATGTTATCAAGAAGCTCATCACTCCACGCAAGACGTGCAACCTCACGAAGCACCTTATATTTCAGATACTGTACTTTTGTATCAAATTTTCTTTGTGTACTCATTATATCACCCTAAAAATAACTTACCTTTATTTTTTTTCCCATTTGCCTGAGCAGTTTTGACAGTTCTTCGACAAGATTCATTTTAATATTGAAGTTTATCGGAAGATCCGGATTCTGATGTGCAGGATTCATCGCTCTGCCGACATAGAAATTAATGTCGGTGGCTTCTTCAAAGAGAAGGCGGCATATGAGTGAGGCTCCGTCTCTGCCATAGCTCCATTGCTCATATTTATTATTATCCTTTATATGGTCTTTTGCGTATTCTACCACCTTATTTACGGTGATAACGCCTTCCGTCACAAGATCAACACCTTCAATCTCGGCAATCGGTGGTACATCGCTGCGTTCAAAAGCCAGTTTTGCCTGAACAGGTTTTCCAAGCCATTTTCCTGCTATTGAAGCTGTAGTGCCTCCGCAAATTATGTGCTTGCCCTGCTTAGAGAAGAAAAGGTTCATCATTCGTCCACAATCATCACGATTGGACGGTGGTCCAAACAAAATATTCATTGGGACACGTTTGCGTATTTTTACTACACAGGCTGTGGCGTCGTCTCCGGGCTTATTGGCATACAGCTTATTAACTTCATCTATCAGCAATGTTGAAAGATTCTTTGCAGTAAACCCTCCTGCTGACATATCACGCATAAATTCTGCAATTTCCTCACGTCTCCAACCAAAATTATAAGCTAAGCCTATCCCTGCATGAGGGCAGCCATCACTCATTGCGATAATAATATCGTTTTCTTGAAGCCTTATGACAGACTTATATATTTGCTTGCCGCAAATATTCACTTCGGTTTTTGGATAATCAAATATTTCAAAATCTCTTATCACTATAATGTGCGGGTTATCGTATTGAATAAGTTCGGCAGTACGATTGTTGATTAGGTGGATAATTGTAAATGTTGAATAAGCTACACCACGCACTGAACAAACCGGCAGCGTTGCAGCAATAGTTGACACACATTCTTCTATTGATAACCTTTCTGCCAACATAGTAGATATAATCTTTGATGTCAGTGTTGAAAGAATACTTGCCTTAACACCGCTTCCCATACCGTCTGCAAGAACGATAACCGTTGAATCCTCGTTTTGTTCAACAATATCTATATGGTCACCGCAGAGTTGTTCTCCGTAATGATTAATGCTTTTGAAGCCGATCTCGGCACACAGATCATTCATCAGTTATCGACTCCTTTAGCTTTGACAAGGCAATCTTTGTTTCTGCGGCTGTTTCTCCCAACAGAGAAGCAATTTCCTGTACGATACGCATTTGCTTGTCCACTACCTTATCAGCTACTTCCACTGTTTTTCTTCCTATTTCTTCTTTACGTTTACGTTCATATTCTTCGTTGGTTACATCACGCATAATACAAATGAGCATACGGCTCTCTTTGTCGGGAACAACGGTTTGTTCAACATAGCGTTTATACTCCGCAAGATAGACTCGCTCATTATAAATGCCTCTGCCCGATTGATTTACCTTCATAAATACAAGCGGATCAAGAATTCTCACGACCTGATCCCCCATAATATCAGAGGCATAGCGTAAATTAAATAATTCTAATGCCGCTTTGTTGATCTGCTGTACCTCTAATCTTTCGTTAAGCACGATCAGAGCATTAGGGGTATTTTTAACTATTGTTTCAGAGAAGCTTTCTGCTTTATCCTTTAAGAACGGGAGACACATTGATATTTCCGCTTTGCCCTGAAAAATAGCTATTGCCTTTTCACGACAGGTGTTGTATCCGCATGATCCGCAGTTAAGCTCCTGTTCGGCAGAGAATTTGCCCATCTGGTTAAGTATCTGAGCAATGTCATATTCGGAAGGCATTGAACATTTTTGCTCAATAGATTCAAAGTATTTTTTTAATCTTACTGCATCAGGCTGTGTAGTCTCAAAATCCTTTGATCCCGCATATTTTTCTACCGCAATATAATTACTTACCGGATTATGACGGCGTTTTTCCATAACCGGTCCGCCTATACAGCTTCCGATACAAGCCGACATTTCAATAAAGCATTGATGCAGTCTGCCATCCTCAATATCATGTAAAGCAGCAATACAATTTTCTACGCCATCTATTGCCAAATAGGTGTAATCAACAGCGTCCTTTTTCATCGTTTTAAGAATACCACCTGTTGTAGGGAACAGTCTTGCACGGCTTTGCTCCAAATTATCTGTTTCTGTTTCAAGTTCAATATTCTCTTTTTTCAGCCATTCCGATAACTCCTCATAAGTCAGTACCGCATCAACAATACCTTCATAATGATCAGCTTCGTCCTTTTTTGAGACACAGGGCCCGATGAATACAGTTTTGGCGTTTGGTATTCTTCGTTTAATATCCATGCAATGTGCCTGCATAGGTGAAACAACATCGGCAAGATACCGAAGTAATTCAGGAAAATGTTTTTGTATCAGAAGATTGACAGAATGACAGCAGGAGGATATAATAATATCCCGATTATCTTCTTTCAGCATTCTATCGTATTCACGTTTTACTATCGTCGCACCGATGGCGGTTTCCTCTACATCATAAAAACCAAGTTTTTTAAGTGCACACCTTATAGCAGAAATACCGACCCCCTCATAGTTGGCGATAAACGAGGGAGCAAGACTAACTATAACAGGATCACCACTCTGTAAAAGCACACTCACTTTTTCGGTTCCATCCACAATTTCCTTTGCATTCTGAGGACAGACTACGAAACAGTTGCCGCAAAGAATACATTCGTTGCCGATGATGTGAGCCTGGTTTCCTGAAAAGCGTATTGATTTTACCGGACAATGACGAATACACTTATAGCAGTTTTTGCAATTTGATTTTTTGAGCGTCAAAGAATCAGACACTTTCAACACTCTCTTTCTCTTTTTTATTTCAGTTTTTCCAGAATATTTCTGTTAAAAAACTCTTTAAAGTTTTCCGGTGTTACACCGGTAAAAACATCGTCATCAATCTGAATGGTAACCCCTTCACGATTACATTTGCCGATACAAAAGCTTCCGGCAAGAGTAATCTCACTGTCAAGGTTATTTTCTTCGATTGCTTTCTGAAACATGGACACGACCTGTTCCGAGCCTTTAAGGTGACATGACGATCCTACGCATATCTGAATAATCATTAGATTACACCTTTGCTTTTATTTCATTCTCAAAAAAAGCTTTTACAGATTCAGGAGATACCGAGTGAAACTTATCATCAACCTTCACGCAAACTCCCTTCTGGCATTCATTCATACAGAATGTGCCTCCGAGTTCGACCTTATCGCCGAGATTATTCTCGGCGATAAGGTACTGAAGCTGTTCAACTACCTGTCTTGAGCCTTTGATATGGCAGGATGAACCAATACATACAGTAACCTTCATTGATAATATCCCCCTTATTCATATTCCACAACAGTTGCCCACGAAAGCAGGAACTCACGTTCTTTTGCGTTTCCTTTTACAGACTGTGAAGCAGCCACGATCGGCATCCATTTCTGAACATATTGCTTTGCAGTATCGCTTTTCTGACAGAACATATCAAGATATTCCTTAGCAGTTTCAATATCACCGTCCAGCCAGAACAGCAGATAGGTTCTGGCTGCATCAGCAGAAGCGTTGCCCTGAGTTGCATGAGACCAGTCTATAATGTAGGGAGTACCGTCTTCGGAAATTATGATATTCGACGGGTTAAAATCACCGTGGCATACCTTATTATGCTTGGGCATACCCTCCAAGCGGGTATGCAGATCATATCTTGTGGTTGCATCGAGGTCTGCACTGCTTATTTTGCTGTGCATTTTATCCTTCAGCTTATTAAGATTTGGGCATTTTTTGGATTGTACTTCAAGCTGAAGATCAACGAAAAGCTCCAGATACTCCTGCTTTTTGTCAGGATTTTCTTCCATAAGCTGAGCAAGGGTTTTTCCATTTATGTAATCGAAAACGATAGCCCATTTTCCATCGATTTTTGTTACCTCATGTATTTTAGGAATATGCAGACCTGTCGTTTCTATACGAGCCTGATTGAGTGCCTCGTTAAGAACATCTGCCTTTGAAAATTCCTCGTTAAAAACTTTAATGCAATAATCTCCGTCACGATAGATTGTCTTTGCATTTCTTACAGCAATTACTCTGTCGAGATTCATAAAAGTTACCTCCCTGATATTTGATGTTTATCATACATTCTGATGAATACCGTTTTTAGCTCTTCTGAATGCCTGCTTCGGGTCATTTTTGTCAACGCTGCCGATGAGATCAGCATTCGGAGTATCAGTTTCCTCAAACTTTCTGCCATAGTATGCATTCAGATACATAGCCTTTATCTCTTCCATCAGAGGATATCTCGGGTTGGCTCCCGTACACTGGTCATCAAATGCCTGTACTGTCATGTCATCAAGACGGTCAAGGAAATCCTTTTCATCAATGCCATATTCGGCAATGGTCTTTTTGATTCCGATCTTTTCTTTCAATTCCTCAATCGCATTAATAAGGTTTTCGAGCTTCTCTTCATCGTTTGCACCGCCAAGACCAAGATAATCCGCAACCTCTGCATAGCGTGCAAGCGTGTGAGGATGGCTATACTGGCTGAATGTCCCCATTTTTGCAGGTGTTTCTGCTGCATTGAAACGAAGTACATCGCAAATCATCAG
>ONRO01000022.1 GCA_900320235.1 uncultured Eubacteriales bacterium | reverse complement strand
TTCGGATTCAGTCATGCTGACGAAGGAAATATCTGATTCGGATTCAGTCATGCTGACGAAGGAAATATCTGATTCGTTTTCAGAAAAATCATTGCTGCTTTCTTCATCTGACTGCTGATCATTCTCAGATTCAGTATTGTCGTCAGAGCTTTCCTGATCCTGAGTAGTGTCGGAGGAAGTATCAATTTCGCTTTCAGCGTCGATTTCTGATACTTTGCCTTCAGGTTCGTCAGCGGATTCTGCTATTGAGCTTTCGCTGTTTTCTGAAACGGAGTTTTCCGCTGAACGCTCAGGCGGAGTATTAGGCGAGAAGATGCTGCATCCGCTTGCAGCAATAGTAAGTGAGATCAAAGAAACCAAAAGACTAACAATAATAGTATGTTTTTTCATTATGAACATCCTTTCATAGCCGGTGCCATGTCTGTGAAAAATCCAGTATAGAATAAATCAGGTCACCGCGGACAAAATAGACTGAACTGCTGCTTAATATCAGAAAAAGCATAGTTCTGTATATGTTCGTAGTATTATATTAGCACAAATAACTGATTTTATCAACGGTAAAGTTCATATTTTAATAATAACAGCTTTTTAATAATGAAAGCAGTCCTGTAATCCCTGAGAAACAGACAGGTAATAAAAAGCGAAAAGCTGAAATAATCCTGAACCGGCATACCGGTTCATCTCAGGACTCAGAAACTTAAACGTCTTATTTTAATATAAACACGAAAGTAACTGAGGAGGAATTTATCCTTTGATAAGCAAATGAAATAATGAATGTAAATTGCTTTGCTGTCAAATTTGATACATTTTTTAAGCTTTTTCATAAAAGCATTGTTATGATACCGAAAATGAATATTATTGATTGACAAAGCAGTCCGGGGAAACTATAATAATGATTGGTATAAAATCAGAAAATCGGCTGATTATAAATAAGATCAGAATAAATCTTTGGTAAGCAGTAAGCGGAAAAAGTACGGCTGCAGGAGATAATAATATGACGATTTCTTTGTGCGTTATCGCATATAATGAGGAAAAAACACTCAAAAGGCTTTTTGAATGCATAAGTGCCCAGAACTTTGATAAAAAAAATACAGAGCTTGTTTTTGTTGACAGTGATTCATCTGATAATACAAAAAAGCTCTTTCTTGATTTTGCAGAAAAAAACCGTGAGGATTATCTTGATATTTCTGTGCTTGATAATCCCCGGAGAATACAGTCGGCAGGCTGGAATACAGCCATCAGCGCTGCATCAGGCGATGTAATAATACGTCTTGATGCACATGCATCTGTACCGCCGGATTTTCTCAGCAAGAATGCTGAGCTGATCTCGGAAGGAGAATATGTCTGCGGGGGAGCAAGACCAAATAATATTGATGAGCCTACTCCATGGAAGGAAACGCTTCTTGCAGCGGAGGGGTCCATGTTCGGAAGCTCGATCGCATCATACAGACGCAGCGGCGGCGGAAAACAGTATGTCGATTCTCTTTTTCATGCAGCATACCGCAGAGAGGTTTTTGCAAAAGCAGGCGGCTTTGATGTTTCTCTTGGTAGGACAGAGGATAATGAGCTGCATTACAGGATAAGACAAAACGGCTTCAGGATATGCCAGAGTGATGAAATTATCTCTTATCAGAATGTAAGACCAACGCTCAGGCTTATGCTTTCGCAAAAATACGGTAACGGAAAATGGATCGGTCTGACAGTTGGGAAATGCCCCGGTTGTCTTTCACTTTTTCATTTTGTGCCGTTTTGCTTTGTAATTGCAGTAATAGTCTGCATGATAATGTATGCAGTATCTGTGTTCACAGGCTTATGGCTTCTTTCGATTCCGCTTTATGCGCTGAATGCAGCATATTTTGCAGCCGATATGCTTATGACTGCTGCGGCAATAATCACAGCAGACCGCAGAAATGCAACAATGATTCTTCTGCCGTTTATTTTCCCTTTGCTTCATATTGTTTACGGATGGGGAACAGTTGTCGGCTTTTTATGCTTGCCGTCATGGAAAAAGAGTCTTGACGGAAGTGCCGAAAAGGAAATCGAACAGGTACGTCTTGCAGTAAAAGAAGGCGGAAACAGAGAAAAGAAGATGTCGTATCAGGTTTAAAGAATTAAGAAACACTGAATGATCAGCGTATGCTTGATAAAAACTGGAGGTAAAACAATGGTAAATATTGTTACAAAAAGAAAAAGCAAATCTGCGATATTTTTCGGAAAGCTGAAGGAATATATCGTACAGATACCGAAAGAGCATAAGGGCTTTATGAAGCAGACCTTCATGCTTGCAAAGGAGGATCTGCTCAAAACCTACAAGGGCGCAGTAATCGGACCGCTCTGGGCGCTTGTTAAACCGCTTTTCCAGCTTTTTGTATATTGGTTTGCATTTTCGATACTCAGAGGTTCTTCGAATGGCCATACCGAGATGGGTGTTGAATACTTTCTTTTTATCATGGCAGGCTTTGTGCCCTGGTTCTTTATGAGTGACTGTATCGGCAGAGGCTCAAGAGCAATCGCTGATAACAGGCAGTTTGTAAACAAGGTATCTTTCCCGGTATCTGTAATAATGACATATACTACGCTGTCGAAATTCTATGTACACATATTCCTGCTTTCGCTGTCATATCTTTATATCACAATTTTCGGCGGAATAGGTCCGAGTATATATAATCTTCAGCTTTTAGTGCTTATGCCGCTGATGTTCCTTTTCTTCTGGGCACTTACCTGGTCGCTTGCTCCGATGAGTGCATTCAGTAAGGATTACCTTAATTTTATCAATACTATCATTTCAGGTCTTTTCTGGCTTTCTGCCATAGGTTACGATTCCTACAGCCTGGAAAATGATGTTATCAGAAATATTCTTATGTGCAACCCGCTGGCATATTTTGTCAATGCGTACAGAAAAGCACTTATCTGCAACTGCTGGGTATGGGAAGCTCCGACCTATCCTGAAAAGCAGGCGGAGGCAATGCTCAATGCCGGAATACATCTGCATCCTCTCTGGGAAAATGCAATTATGCTTGCAGAGCTGCTTATCGTTATCGGACTTGGAGTGTATAATTACAATCGTCTGAGAAAAGATCTTCCGGATGTTCTGTAATGAGAGGTTTTTATGGCTGAAACATTTTTTCAGAAACTTCAGAGGGTAAAGCCTGCGGATATAGGACATATATTCAAATTTCTGCTGGCTTTGCCGTGTTCTGTTTTTTACAGAAGAAAAAGAAAGGAAATGTGGCTTATCTGCGATAATGAAACTGAAGCAAGAGATAACGGCTATCATTTGTTCAGATATATCCGCAGCCATCATCAGGAAACCGACGCTGTGTATGCAATCAGTAAACGTTCTCCGGATCGTGAGAGGGT
>ONRO01000066.1 GCA_900320235.1 uncultured Eubacteriales bacterium | reverse complement strand
TTTCTTTCCGCCATTGATCTGCGTATTCTATAAAGAAATCTGATGTCATGCATATATATACAGGATTATCAGAAGCAGTGATTTTATATTCACCGCTTCTGTTCCGTTTTAACGGCAGATCAAAACTGTTGGTTTTTGAAATTATGCTGCTGTCTTTTCCAATGCTCTGATCGCGTCTGTAAACATAACAATTCAGACATCCCGAACTGTATTTTTTGCATCCGTGCCAAGGATTCCAGATAATCATACTTTTATACTCCATAATAATCTGACGTCATTTTTTCTAAAAATATAAATATAGTATATTTCTATTCCTTAAATAATATCTTAGTTCTTATTAAAGAATTTTTCAGCATTTCTCTCCATATTGCCGGTCTGATACCCTTTCTTTCTTCTTCGGATAGTTTTTTATATATTCCTATTATATCATATCCGTTCCTTTTTATAATACTTTGTAATGATGTTTTTATTTGTTCGGACAGAAATGCTGCATTTTGTTTTTCATTGATATCAATATATATATTTATCTCAACGTTTAATCTGTTATTTTTTATATAAGTCTTTATTCTTGTATCTGAGTTTTTAAAATATAAGCTTTGTTTTGTCTTGTTATTATTCAGAGTATAGTTTTGTAATTTGTTGTTTATTATCAATGCAGATAAATTTTCTGATTCGTTAATTGCCATTGTATCATTTGAAACAGGGTCTGTTATGACAGAATCCGATGAAAACAGAATATCATCAGTTTTGTTATATTTTATTACCGGTATAATCATACTGCTGTACTTGATGTTTTGATTTACTTTATAGTCGAATAGAGTAAAGTGAGAAACAGGCTGATGCATTGTATTACTGTCGGTTATTACATTTATATCTTCGCTATGATATTTTAGTTTTTCTATTGCTGTTTTTATTGTATTATTGGCGGTATCATCTGAGATCATAATATTTGTTGTTTTCATTATTTCATTATTGTCTGCAAAATACTGAATTGTATTATTTAAGTCCCGAGCTGCTGCATGATTCATCATAATAAACAGGCATTGACTTAACAATATTTTTTTTCCTGTTATATTTTCGGAGTTCTTTATTGCCTGAGCTGTGGTTTTTCCAGGGAATGATTTAATTATCAAAGTGTTTTCACTGTTTTCTGCTTCTGTATCAAGCATTATAAGTGTTATTTCATATTGATTCTGCTTCTTATCTATGCCGATTCCCTGAATAATAAGCCTTTGATTCAGCTGCGTTGTATTACATCCACTTAAAAATAAACTTATTGCTATCGGAATAATCAGGAAAATGCTTAGTCTTTTAATTAAATATGGTTTTTGAATAATTGTTTTGTATTTTTCTGATACCAGAATAATAATAGGAATGATAACAGCACTGATAATGATTATTACTGTTACTGTAATATTACTGAACAGACGATCACTAATAGTGGTATTGTCTTTTATCAGAACAGATGATAAGAAAACAGTAACTGATATCATCCAGAAAATAGATTTATAATTATTTGTTGTTTGTTTCAGATATTGTTTTATACAGAATAAAAAAGTTGAAATGAGAGTTATTTCTGATGATAATAAAACAATGATAAATATTGAATTTAATCTTTGAAGAGGTCCTGAAACCTCAGTTATTTTAAAAAACGGAAATACTGTACCTGTAAGATAAGTGCCAAGTGTTCCACTTATCAGAATCAGCATAAAAAGCATGAATACTGATTGAAATGCTAACCAGGCTATTCCGTTTTTCTTTATGCTGTCCTTTGTAAAAGGAGAACATAAAAATAACACAATCAGTTCGGGACTTTCTGATATCAGGAAGAAAAGATTATTTCCACTGTTAATAATACTTTCTTGATTTAATGCTTTGATAATGTCATTGTTAAATGACGGATATATAAATACTACTATTGTTATTACAGAAATAATTATCAGTAAAAATAATAATAAAGAGTACCTTACAATTGCTTCTATACCCTTATTAGCTCCGAATATAGCTGCAAAAAATAAAGATATCAGGATTATTATATCATTTATTTCGTCAGACAGATATATCCTGCAGAAGCTGAATAATCGTAACATGAATAATATACAAAAATAGCTCAAAACAATTATATAAATGAAAGAATATATTTTTGACGAGTAAACTATATTGGAATCATTATTTTTATAATAGATGTTTATTATTAAACAAACCAAATATAGTAAAAAGGTGATTATAGACGGTAACAAAATATCTATTAATGAATAATTGCTTTGAAAGTTAAAAGGAGTGAGAATAATTATTGAAATTTTTATTGTAAATAATAGAATGAACAGCTGTGCTGACTTTATGATACCGTTTTGTTTTTCTATCATAATATCACTCCTCATTTAATCCGGAACCTGGCATATTCTGGATTTTGGTTTTTCTTTTTATTAGTTTTTTCCAATCTGCACGAAAGATAACATCTCTGAAAACAGAATCACCGAAAGGTGTTATAGGAGATAAATAAGGGATTCCAAAGCTTGTTTTTGAGCACAAGCTAAGAAACACTATACTTGATAATATGGCTATACCCCATATTCCTGTCAATCCCCCAGCAATAGTAAAAACTATGCGCAGTATTGCTGTCGGGGCATAGAGATTGGGAATTATATATGAACAAATTGCTGATATTGCAACTACCATTAGTGTCGGGGCACCAATAAGACCTGCGTTTATTGCTGTATCTCCGATGACTAATCCGCCTACAATACTTACCGCATATCCAAGTGGCTGAGGCATTCTTAGTCCGGATTCTCTCATGATTTCATATACGAGAAGAATTAATATGGTCTCTGTCATTAATGAAAGAGGTGTGCTTGCAATAGAAACTGCAATTTTATTAAGGGTTAATGTCGGAAACATCTCCGGATTAAATGTTCCTAATGAAGTAAATATTCCGGGAAGAAAAACGGAGATCAAAAAAGAAAGAAACTTAAGAATCCTTGTAAATGATGCAAAATAAGGCTTGTTTGAATAATCATCAAGGGTTTGAAAATACTCTGCAAAAATGCAGGGAACTATCAATGCTGTTGGTACACCATCAATAAGAATTCCTATTCGACCTTCGGTCAATTTGCCGCATAATGAATCCGGACGTTCAGTTATTCCAACGCTGCTGAATAGTGATTTTTCATTTTTATCTTCTAAATATGGTACAATATAGCCGGCTGCAAGCACTGTCTCCAGATCAATATCTGTAATTCTTTGTTTTAATTCTGACAGAATATCCTGTGATACAGTTTTATTTAAATAACACAGGCATATTTCTGTTTTTGATAATTTTCCGATTGTCATTATCTCAAACTTCAGATCGGTATTTTTAATTCGTCTTCTCAGTAATGTCATATTTGTCCTTAGTGTTTCTACAAATCCTTCTTTTGATCCTCTTTGAATTACATCAGATTCAGGTTCAGATATTCCCCTTGTTTTATATCCCTGAATTCCTATACTGAGCATTTTTGTGGATCCTTCAATTGCTATTACTGCAAAGCCGGACATAATAAATGTAAATAGTTGTTCAAAGTTATATATTTCTGTTATATCATCAGTGTATAGTATCTTATTTTCTATATCATTGATCGCACTTTCAGGTATATTGCTGAAATGGTAATTATATAAGGGTTTTAATACTCCGAAAGCAAGTATATCCTTATTTATCATATTATCTAGTGAAATAACTGCTCCGTTTATTCCATTTAATGCAAGTTTATGAATGGTTATATCCTCTGAAACTGAAAATCTGTTTTTTATATATTGTAAATTCTGTTCTAAAGAATGATAAAACGTAATTTTTTCATCTGAATATGATTGAGTATTTATTTTCTTTATAACAGAATAGTAATTGTTTTCATTCATTTTATCACTATCCCAAACGAACTGAATAATATTATTGTTTTATCATACAAACAAGATTTTGATAATCCAGTCTGAAGTGCTGATAATAATTTTTGTAGTTTCAGTTTATTTTATTCATTAATGTATAATAATTTCAAAAAAGATAAAAATAATCATATTAAAAAATGCTTATCCGACCGGAGGAAATAATATGATTATTACGGTTATAAGAACGGTTTTACTATATGTTTTTATTATTATTGCAGTAAGAATAATGGGCAAACGACAGATCAGCGAGCTTCAGACGAGTGAACTTGTTGTTACGCTGTTAATTTCTGATATTGCTGCTGTTCCGATGCAGAATACGGATCAGTCAATGCTGAGTGGTATTATTCCTATATTTGTATTGATTATTTGTGAAATATTTATTTCTCTTTTAATGCTGAAGAACGATAAATTACGAAAAATTATTTGCGGTAAACCGGTTATTGTAATAAATGATGGCAAAATTGATCAGAAAGCAATGTCAGATTTGAGAATGAGTACTGAAGACTTATTTGAGGAATTAAGACAAAAGGATGTTTTCAGAATTGAAGATGTTTCTTTTGCCATTATTGAAACAAATGGTAAAATCAGTATTCTGAAAAAACCGTCAAGTGAAACTGTTACTGCTGCTCAACTTGGAGTACAGACAAAAGACAACGGAATGCAGACTGTTATTGTCAGTGACGGTCAGATTGCAGACTCTTCGATTGAATTTTGCGGACTGAGCAAAAAATGGTTAAAGCAGACTTTAATTAGAGAAAGAGTTCAATTAAAAGATATTTTTATTATGACTGCTGATAAGGGAAAAAGATACAATATTATCAAAAAGGCTGAGGTATAAAATGAAAAGAAAAACTGGCTCAATAATCATATTATTAATTACAATAGCTCTGGTATCAATCGGACTGATTCTGAATATAAATACTACATTATCTCTTTCCGATAGTCTTTCCTATGCTGAAAAGCTTTGTTCAGATGGTAATCTGGAAAAAGCAGAAAGAGTTATTGACAATTCTATTAATGAATGGGAAAATAAATCAAAAAAAATAATGCTTTTTTATCATCATGATAAGTTGGATAAGGTTGATGAATCTCTTCATCTTATTCAGTTCTATGCAAAGGCAAGACAAGCTGATTTGTGTTCTGTTGAATGTAACAAGACTGTTATTATGCTTGGACATATGCAAGAGCTTGAATATCCTACTTTGTACAATATCTTTTAATTTTTTCTAAGATATTATTGTTTCTGAAATTTATATTTTAAAATTTAATTGTGGTATTCTCAGGGCAATAACTGAAGAATACGATAATTCA
>ONRO01000397.1 GCA_900320235.1 uncultured Eubacteriales bacterium | reverse complement strand
GTAGAGTTAAGGAGGAGAGATTTCAAAAGAGAGGGACCTTAAGAGGAGGGGCAAAGCCCTTCCTCTTGTGGTTCCTTTCTTTTGGCGTGTTTCCGTAAGGGAACGCCTTACGCTGAATAAGTTGTCAGGAAGAACAAAGCAGAAGCGGTATTAAGCTTACTGAGCAGCATGACCGGCGTTCCGAGGTGTCGCAATTTTTTCCACGATAATCAATCCGAACTGATCCTAACAAAAATACAAAAAAGCAACCGCATAAAGCGGCTGCTTAAATTGTTATAATTGCTGACTGCAATATCAGATCCCAAGTGTCTTAGTAACAGAATCGATCATATCAGCTGCAATATCTTTTGCATTATCCTCTGATTTACCAACAGCTGTGATATATACCTTGATCTTAGGCTCAGTACCTGACGGTCTCACTATGGCAGCTCCGCCGCCTTCAAGGGAATAGGAGAGAACGTTTGATTTGGGAAGATCAATAACCTCCTGTTTACCTGACACAAGATCTTTAGAATAAGAATTAAGATAATCTGATACATTAATAACTTTGAAGCCTGCAAGCTCTGACGGATGACTGTTTCTGAGAGCTGACATAATGTCAGCCATCTTCTGCATTCCTTCTGAGCCTTCAAATTCAAAAGCTTCAGTTTTATTATAATAATATCCAAACTCATCATAGAGCTCATTCATAACTTCATTTAATGATTTTCCCTGTTTACGATAATATGCTGCCATTTCACAGATAAGCATAGAAGCTACAACTGCATCCTTATCTCTTACATACGATCCGGCAAGATAACCATAGCTTTCCTCAAAGCCAAAAACATATCTGTTTTCTTCTTTTTTCTGCTCAAGAAGGAGTATCTGCTCACCAATGTACTTGAATCCTGTAAGAACATTTTTAAGTTCACAGCCATATTTCTCACAGACTTTATCAACAAGCTTACTTGTAACTATTGTCTTGACTGCAACAGGATTTTCAGGTAATGTATCATTTGCCTTTCTGCAGCTGAGGATATAGTTCATGAGCATGATGCCAGTTTCGTTGCCACTCATAAGACGATATCCATCATCTGTTTTTACTGCAATTCCGACTCTGTCACTGTCAGGGTCTGTTGCAAGAAGAAGATCAGGCTTTTCCTTTTCGCAAAGCTCCAGTCCAAGGGCAAGTGCTTCCTTTATCTCGGGATTCGGATACGGACAAGTTGTAAAATTACCGTCAGGCATTTCCTGTTCAGTAACAATTACAATATCCTTTACACCGTTTCTGCCGAGGATTTTTCTTACAAGCTTATTACCAGCACCATTGAGGGGAGTATATACAACTTTCAGTCCGGAATCCTCACAGACTCCTGGATTAACTGACTGATTCTGAACATTATCAAGATACTTTTCATAAAGGTCATCACTGATCCATTCAATCATGCCGCTTTCTATTGCTTTATCAAAATCGACAAGTTTAATATCTTCGCCAAAATAATTAACTTTTTCTATTTCTTCAAAAACAGCATTGGCATTTACATCAGTCATCTGACAACCATCGCTGCCATAACATTTATAGCCATTGTATTTTGCCGGATTATGACTTGCTGTAACCATAATACCTGCCTGAGTTTTAAGCTCTCTTACAGCAAAAGAAACGACAGGAGTCGGCTGTAATTCATTACTGATATAAGCTTTAACTCCATTTGCAGCAAGTACAGACGCTGCTTCTCTTGCGAAAAGATCAGCTTTTATTCTTGAATCATGTGAAATAGCAACAGAAGGATTCTTATACTTTTTATTTAAAAAATTTGCAAGACCCTGAGTTGCTCTGCGAACTGTATATATATTCATACGATTAGTACCTGCACCGATAACACCTCTGAGACCGGCTGTACCAAACTTAAGATCTGTATAAAACCTTTCGTATATTTCCTTTTGATCTTCCTTGATAGAATTCAGCTCATTTATAAGATCTGCATCACCTGATGCATTTTCAAGCCATAAATCATAAGCAGTTCTGATATCCATAAAAATACCTCCTGAAAAAGTTTATCTAAAACAGCTATTTTTACATTTTTACATATTTATAATAACATATTTTCCTTTGTCTTTCAACAATTACTTTTAAAACAATAATAAAATTGACACCGTTTTATGCCGAGATATTCTCTATATTTTGATTTATTTTTGTGTAAAATAACTTCATCTCACTAATACGAATAATTTTTTTAAATAATTTTTTTATTTTACTTGTAATAGATTAAAAATTAAGTTAAAATAAAATAGTATATGGGAATGGAGGTACACCTTATGTCCGAAGAAGAAATAATCAATAATCTATCGTCTTCAGAAAACATTGAAAATGAAGAAATAGCAGTTGAAGAAAAAAAAATTTCAGATGAAAATAATTCCGCTAATAATGTGTATGATTCAGGGAAAAAACAAAAAACAAAAAAATATCATGCTCCGTTATATATTGCAGCATGCATATTTTTAGCATCAATTCTGATCTTTAGTTCTTTTCTTTGTTTTTTTAATACAGATATTAACGGTACCTGGGGATTAAGAATCAAAGGTGCCGATGGAAATAAAGATCTTGTCTTTAATCTTAGTTTTGATGACACAGTTGCACGCCTTCAGTCAGCCGGCACTGTTTATATCGGAAGACTTTCAATTAAAGATGAGAACGGTGAACCCCTCAGAGATGACAGCGGCAACCCACTTATGTCAATTAGTATGAATCTGAATGGTAATCCTTTTGTTTTCAAATTCAATTATTTCTTTTCCGGTAATATTATTACAGGACGCACCTTAAAACTGACGGATCTTTCAGGTATGTTCCTTGAACCGGATAATGAAAAAACAGACAAAGAAGAGGTACAGAAACATAAAAAGAATAATGAATATATTGAAAAAGATAAGACCGTATATTACATATGGAGTCTGACCCCATCAGTTGAAAAATTCGATATTAAAAAAGAAAAAAACTTCAAACCTGATAACAAGCTCCTTGGATCATGGCTGCTGAAAAGAGATGACGATGCATATCCATATACTCTTACATTTAATAAAGACGGTACTTTTGAGCAGCTGGCATATGAAATGGAAGTCTATGGAGTATATACCGTTGATAAAGGTAAACTGACTCTAAAATTCGTACAGCTCGGCAATAATGACAGTGAAACAACATTTGATTATTCCGTCGATAACAAGAAACTGAATCTTAAACAAGAATATAACGGAACTGCTTTATTCAATATTGAATTGAAAAAAACAAATGATAAGTACTCTTTTAAAAGCGAGATAAAATAAATCTTGCTGCTTATTCAAATACATTATCAAATTATGAAGAGGAGAATGATTATGTTAAACGAAAAGTGGAAGAATTTTAAAAGCGGAACTGATATCAGAGGAATTGCTGTCGATGCAGAAGGTTTTAAAATCAATCTTACAGATGATGTTGTGACCGCAATGGTAAATGGCTACATTATCTGGCTTTCTGAAAAGAAGGGTGTTCCATCTGACACTCTGAAAATATCTGTTGGCAGAGATTCCAGAATATCCGGAAAACACATTCTTGATCTTGCTGTTGAAACAATGCTTAAAGCCGGTATCGAAGTAATAGACTGTGACCTTGCATCAACACCTGCAATGTTTATGACAACTGTTGATATGCAGTGTGACGGTGCAATTCAGATCACAGCAAGCCACCATCCATATTATAGAAATGGTCTGAAGTTTTTCACCCGCGAAGGCGGTCTTGAAGGATCTGATATAGAGACTATCCTTGAAAATGCTCAGAATGGAATTACACCTGACAAATCCAAAAACGGAAAATATTATGAAAGCGATTATATGTCAAGATATTCTTTTAATCTGCGTGAAATGATCAAGAAAGAAGTTAATTCGGATGACGATTATCATCATCCGCTTAAAGGTTTTAAAATAGTCGTTGACGCAGGAAACGGTGTTGGTGGTTTTTATGCTGCTGACGTTCTTGAAGCACTTGGCGCTGATGTAAGAGGCAGTCAGTTCCTTAATCCGGACGGAATGTTCCCAAATCATATTCCTAATCCTGAAGATGAAACCGCAATGGCATCGATTTGCAAAGCAGTTGTCGAAAACGGAGCTGACCTTGGTGTGATTTTTGATACAGATGTTGACAGAGGCGGAGCTGTTGATGCAAACGGAAAAGAAATAAACAGAAATCGTCTTGTCGCTCTCGCTTCTGCAATAGCCCTTGAAGGAAGCAAAGGCGGACTCATTGTTACAGATTCAATAACATCCAGCGGATTAAAGAAGTTTATTGAAGAGGATCTCGGCGGAAAACATCTCAGATTCAAAAGAGGATACAAGAATGTTATAAATGAAGCACTTGCTCAGAATGCAAAAGGTATAGACTGTCCTCTTGCAATCGAAACTTCAGGACATGCAGCAATGAGAGAAAATTATTTTCTCGACGATGGAGCATATCTTGTTACAAAGATCATAATTAAGATGGCTCAGCTCAGAAAAGAAGGCAAAAAGCTCGATTCTATTATTGAAAATCTTGAAGAACCAGTTGAAAGTAAAGAGATTCGTATTAAAATCACAGCAAAAGACTTTAAAAAATGTGGCGAAAAAGTTATAAAAGAGCTTTTTGAATATGCAAAGAAAGATAAGAGCTTTATTGTAGCCGATGATAACAATGAAGGAATCAGGGTTTCATTCAATAAAACCAACGGTAACGGATGGTTCTTATTAAGACTAAGTGTTCACGATCCGATTATGCCCTTGAATATAGAGAGTGACAGTAAGGGCGGCGTAGAGAAAATATACAAAAAAATTCTTCCGTTCCTTGAATCATGTGAAG
>ONRO01000273.1 GCA_900320235.1 uncultured Eubacteriales bacterium | reverse complement strand
TTTTCTGGAAATAAATGCTTAGCAACAATTTTTGGCAAAACAATTATATCTCCAATAACGCTTCCAAATCCTCCGAGTATAATACCAACATCAGTAATAGAAACCTCCGTTTTTCCTGAGATATGATATATTATCATAAAACTCGCTACACAAGTAAGGATGAAAACAACACATATAACTGAAAAAAAGATACATTTTAACACTCTGTCAACTTTTCTATCCATTATTTTGCTATCCATGAATTGTAATTTCCTTTTCTCCTTTTCATCTAAATATGAGATATTGGATGTTTTAGATTTATTCATTCCGATACTTTCTTTCATGTTTTTTTCTCCTTCCTGTATTTTCTAATTGTTTCTATATAATAGTATATGCTTATTTAAAAAAATATTATACTTTATAGACAAAATGTCGTTAAAACGCTTATTAAAAGCTTTTAGAATATAATTAGTTCATCTATAAAATATTATAGTCTTTTTTTCGTTATTGTCAGTTACAAGAATAGGTATTCTTTAGTTACAAAAAAGGGTGATGGGAATGTTATTAGGTCAAATTATTAAAATATTATCAGATTACACGAATCCACTAGGTTATAATATGATGGATACATATAATGCAATATTTGCTGGAATTATGTATGCAGATGACGCCGAATATGATATAGAAGCTACCGTAAAACAGATTTTTTATAATAATCGCCCCTTCAATAGAGTTGTATCCCAATCTCTTTATACCCAAAAAACATTTCTTAAACTCTCAAAAACAATAGAAACAAATTACCTCTCTAACGTAGGAAATCATAAAAGTTTATTCTATGATATTTGCAATCTATTGAGCATGAGTAATGTTATGCTAAAAGAAGATACAGAAAAAATAATAGCAGCCTGTGATTATACACAAACTGCTGAATTAGCTCGTTTTATTGCGGCGTGTATTGTTTGCGGAAATTATAATACGAGTCAAATGAAGTCGAAGAAACCAAAGATAGGAAATGAATATGGATTATGTTTAGATTTTATGAATCTTACAACATCGGCAAGTGCCATAAACTTTAAGAAGGAACTTTGGGATGTATCATTTAGAGATTATCAAACCTCTCACTCTTATGGACATAGATTTTCTTCATTAAGTATTATTAGAGAATTACTACCTCAAGGATATTTGTCTAATAATATTGAGGCAATTGGAAGAACAGAAGATGGACATACAGCTCCATTAATGGAATTATGTTTAAATGCCAAAAGAAGCATTTCTATAATCGGTGATGGCGGAATAGGAAAAACAACATTTTTACAGTTCATAATGAAAGAAATTTTCTATTGGCCTAATATGCAACCTCGAGAATTTATAACTCACACTCCAGTTCCTTTCTTTATCGAACTAAACAAATGTCCCAATCATATCGAAGATTGGTATGACTCTACTCTTAGAAAGACAAATTTTATAACACGATATATAGGTCAATTTAAAGAAAACCACACTACACTTAACTCAATTGAAAAAGAAACTTTAGAACAAATTGAGAAAGAGTTTCAGAGAATACCTTCAAACGGCAAACCGGAATACCTGTTGCTTTTGGATGGATTTAATGAAGTTATTTCTGGAAACAATGTTAGAACGCATTTAAGTAAAGAAATATCAGCATTAAATCAATACCCTAATGTTAGAATAATTACTACTAGCAGAGAAACTCAGTCGGCATATTTTGCAAAAGATTTTGAGAATATACGATTGGTTGGACTGAAAAAAGAAGATATTAGGCAGTACTTATCTAACTCAGGCATATCAGAAGTTAGAATTGGTAATATTCTTAACTGTAAATCATTAGTAAGATGTTTGCAAATACCTTTGTATCTTTGTATGTTTTCTGCTCAAAAGATTCAAACCTGCTACCTGCCTGAAACCGCAGGAGAGATACTATATTGTTTTTTTAATCGAAACTCCGTATTTTATAATGTAAGGGAGCGCCTCTCACAAACTCAAACCTGTGATTTGTCCAGCGAACAAGTTGCATTTATATTATGCTTTATTATTCCCTATATTGGATGGCAATTTGAGACTAACAATGTGTTTTCAATGAATGAGATTGATTTTGAAAAAACTATTCAAAAAGCTTTACTTCTTTCCTTGGAACTTTTTTGTCGTGGAAATAATAATCCGTTTGATGATTTTAATTATAATACCAATCAGTTAAAACAAATCGGATTATCCTTTTATGAAGAACAAGGAAATAGTATTAATACCAAAATCATTATAAACTGTATATTTGATTATCTCGGAATTGTATATCAATATAAAACTAATGAGGGAGATTTCTACAATCGTGTAAGATATGCATTTTGTCATCATCATTTCAGAGATTATTTTTCCGCTATGTGGGATGTGAATTTAATGATGATGCTTCAATGTTTAAATAGTACTGATTTTCAACAAAAAAACGAAGAACTATATTCGTATAGCGAGTTCTTAGATAAAAAGTATTGGCACTCTCAAAAAGTTCAGTTTATAAGCGAGATTTTAATGGAACATAGAAATCGACCTGAATTTAATACTGAAACTGGAAATTGGGTTAATCCAAAGTATGAAAATGATGAGCAATTTGTTTTATCCAATATGCTTGACTATGCTCGTAAGTTATATAAAGGAAAAATAGAGACCACACATTTTATTCCTAATATTCTTGCGGCAATTCTATATGGACGGCAAGAATTTTCTAATGTCAACTTAAGCAGCTTAAATCTAAAAAATTGTAATTTCTTTAATACCACATGTAGTAGAAAAGGAAGAAGCTACACTCTTGCAACAGATTTTTCTAATTCGGTTTTATTTGAAGATAACTTCTTACCTACTGACCATAGAAATAGTGTAATGGAGTATGTTTATAGTGGAGACCAATGCTTTACAATAGATGATAGCGGAATAATAAAGTGTTGGGATGTTTATTCTGGAGGAAAAGAATATGATTTGCATTCTGATGATCCATTAGGAGTAAGTGATTTTACTTCCCATGGATTTATTAAAATATCTCCTGATCACCATTGGATGGCTGTTAAGGCACAAGTAACACGTGAGGATGGGGATTATGCATATATTAATCTGTTTGACTTAACAAGGAATGGAAATCCACCTATAAAGATAAATCCGCCAAACAGACATATGATTCTTAATAATTTCAATTTTACAAAAGATTCAACGGGTTTAATAGCACTTTTTGATTGTAAATCAGTTTACGGATTTAATGTTTTGACAAGTAAACTAGTATACAGTTTTTTAACAACTGATTTTCTTAAAGAAACTCAATTGTTTGCTGACTCTTTGGATAGTTGTATTTATGCTATTAGCGCTGAATACAATGCATATGATACTGATGTGAATTATATAGAATCTTGGGAATCGGAGGAATTAGATGATTATTATTCAGACGATGAAGATGATTATTCTCTTCCTGTCCCATGTGAGATATTAAGAATTAATCCAAAAACAAAAGAAATAAAGGATTTATATGATTTTTCAGGTGCTCCAAACACTACGCCTACAGTTGAATATATTCAAGAATCAAATTGCTTTATTTACTATAACTATACGTCAAATAAAATAGAAACGTATAATCCAATTTTAAACAAGGTCACACCAATACTTCATGAATTAAATATTATAAAGTCTTCGCCACCTTCTGCGATTCATTCACATCCGAATAATAAAAGTGAAATATATGTTATTTATCCGGATGTGATTTTCAGCGCAATTATACTGCCAGATGGTAATAGTGATATTTTAATGTCATATACTATTTCTGGGGTTGAAAAACTACTTTCTAATTCCAATCAGAGTAGTGAATTAGAGTTTAAGCCTCATACCATTCCAACAAATAATAGATTTATAGTTTCAGATGATACAAATACCTACGAATGGGATGCCGAAAATGATTACTTGTATCATAAGTATAATTGTGCATATTATAATTGCTCAGCTTTATTTGCTAATAAAGAAAACAATAAATTTATCCTCGTTCATCAGCATAATGGTGTTTCGGTATTTAGTGGCGAACCATTAACACTTCTAGAACAGTTTTGTTTTTTTGAGCAAGAATACCAGATTGGTGATTCATGTTATGATAATAGCAAAAATGTTTTAGCGCTTACTTTTGCAAAGCCCGAACACGAAAAAGTTAAAATCTTAGAGTTGTCAACAGGGATACAAAAGGATATTTATTCTTCAATTAAAAGTGATGAAACTGTAACAGCTCTTTGTTTTGATAAGGATGGAAATAATTTATTAATTTCAACTCAGTATGTGTGTTTAGAGTACAACATTCTAAAAAATTGCACCTATAAAGTTGCTTCTGTTGGTGAAAACGAGCGGTTTGTGTCATGTTCTTACACAAATGAAGGAGAAATTGAAATCGTAATTGTTGAACACTCTTGTAGCAAAACCCCATCTGTTATTCCTTACTGTATATATTATAAAATATTAGATAACAAGCAAGTCCATCAATACATTAAAACTTGGGGATATTATTTACCCAAACTTGAAAAAGATTTTTTTGAATACTTTATATACCAAAGTAATGATTTAGGCGCTTTGGGTTCATTAGATGAAAATGAAATTCAAAAATACTGGGTGACACAAGGTTTTTTATTAGAG
>ONRO01000238.1 GCA_900320235.1 uncultured Eubacteriales bacterium | reverse complement strand
TTTTCAACTGATATCGAAATGCACTGAACTTATTTTTCTTCTTCAGTACGTCAATTATTATATCAGCATTTCCTTGATATTTCTTTAAACTGGTTTTTCAATACCTGCTTATGATTGTATTTATTCTCCGGCAAATTTTTTTCCACATCCGCTTTACAATATTTTCATATGAGAGAAGAATGTATTATGCAAAAAAACTTTGTAATGTTTGAAAATGTATATAAACGCTATAAAATGGGAGAAGTAACCATTACTGCTGCGGACGGTGTCAGCTTTTCTATTGACGAAGGCGAATTCGCTGTTGTAGTAGGACTGAGCGGCGCCGGAAAAACAACTGTCCTTAATATTCTCGGAGGTATTGACAACTGTGATGAAGGCAGAATAGTTGTCGGCGGAAAGGATATCAGCCGTCTGACCGGTAAAGAGCTTGCATCATACCGAAGATATGATATCGGTTTTGTCTTTCAGTTCTATAATCTTATCCCAAACCTTACTGCAAAGGAAAATGTTGAACTTGCTACACAGATCTGCCGTGACAGTATCGATGCTGCAACTGCTCTTGAAAGTGTCGGATTATCTGAAAGAATGAATAACTTCCCTTCTCAGCTTTCCGGTGGTGAACAGCAGAGAGTTTCTATTGCCCGTGCTCTTGCTAAAAAGCCAAAGCTTCTTCTTTGCGACGAACCAACAGGTGCACTTGATTACAATACAGGAAAAACAATACTCAAACTTCTTCAGAATAAATGCCGTTCAGACGGAATGACTGTTGTTCTGATAACACATAACTCTGCTATCACGCCAATGGCAAACAGGGTAATTAATATGAGAAGCGGAAAGGTTATCAGCAATACAGTTAACCCTTCTCCTGTACCTATCGATGAGATCGAATGGTAAAAATCAATTTCAGATTTACTACTGAAAGCGGGTGACTTATGAAAGCAATCCAAAAAAATATTCTCAGAGAAATTTCAAAAACCAAATCAAGATTTATTTCAATACTTGCTATCATTGCCATAAGTACCGGTTTCTTTTCTGGTGTAAAGGCTTCAAGCCCAAGTATGATCCGTACCGGTGAGAATTACTTTGAATCAGAGAATCTTATGGATATCAGACTGGTGTCCACTGTTGGATTCGATGATGATGATATCAGGGCAATAAAGGATAATGAAAATACCGTCGATGTTATGCCCGGCTATCTTTCTGATCAGATTGTAAATATTAATTCAGCCGATCAGGTTGTCAGAATTTATTCGCTGCCTGAAAAGACCAGAACCAACAGCAGGCTTATCAATGAAACAATCGTCAAGGAGGGCAGATTGCCAAAGGCTGACAATGAATGTGTTATTGAGAGCTATTATTACAGTATAGGTAATTACAAGATCGGTGATACAATTGTTTTTAATGAGGAAAACGGAAGCAGAAAAACAACCAATACGATCAGACATACAGAATACAAAATCGTCGGCTCAGTTTCTACCCCGCTTTACCTGACATATCAGCGAGGAAATACGAATATCGGATCCGGCAGTATAGCATTTTTTATTATGATCCCATCTTCGGAATTCAAAAGCGAACGCTATACAAACGTCTATGTTACAACCAATGCACACAAAAATGGTTTATCTCCCCTGACAGATGAATATAAGGATAAAATTGACCGTCAGAAAGATGATTATGAGAAGCTGTCCAAGGAACGTATTACTATCTTCAATAATACTACATATAAAGACGCTGTAAATAAACTCAACGATGCTGAGACAGAATACAATGATAAAAAGAAGGAAGCTGAGGATAAGATATCTGAAAGCGAAAAAAAGCTGCATGACGGTGAAAGCGAACTTCAGGTCAGACTTTCAGAAGGTGAAAACAAGCTTTCCGATGGTCAAAAAAAACTTGAAAAAGGTAAAAAAGACCTTGAAGATGCTCAGAAAGAATATACAGATGGAATTGAAAGTGCAAAAAATAAGCTGACTGAAGCTGAAAAACAATATGCAAGCGGAAAAGAAGAATATACAAACGCTAAGCATACATATGATATTGAAATGGAAAAGGCTCAGAATCAGCTTGATTCTGCCCAGAATGAATATGAGACACAGTATAGTCTTTTCTATGGCAGTACCAAACCACAGGCTGAAACTAAGCTTGCACTCCTGAAGGCAGGGATCGATACCTGCAATGAAGCAATAGCAAAAACTGAAAAAAGTATTTCTGCGCTTGGAAATAATGTCACACTTGACGGTGAGGCTAAAAAAAGCATGGATGAATTCAAAGATAAGCTGGCTGAATACAAAAGCAAGCTTTCAGATTATCAGAAGCAATATGATGACGGAATGAGCCAGCTTGCAGAAGGTGAAAAACAGCTTTCTGAAGCTAAAGAAAAACTTAATGATGCTAAATCTGAATTTCAGCAAAAGAAAACTGAAGCTTCTGACAAGCTTAATAATGCTCAGATAAAGCTCGACAATGCTAATTCTGAGCTTGAGATCGGAAAGCTTGAATACAATTCAGCACTTACTACGGGCGCTTTCAGCATTCAGGCTGCTCAGGCAAAGATCAGCCAGAGCGAACAGGAAATCATCAGCGGCCGTGAGGAGCTTGAAAAGCAGAAAACAAACGGTCTTAATTTGCTGAAAAGCTCAAGAGAAAAGCTTATTACAGGAAAAAACGATGCGAGAATACAGCTTCGTGACGCTGAAAAAAAACTAAGCGATGCTAAAGACAAAATAGAAACACTCAAAAATGCAAAATGGATAATATATGACAGAGATGATAATCCGGGTTATTCCGGACTTGAAGAGGATGCACTCAGGGTTGATCATATCGCAACTGTTTTCCCCTTTTTCTTCCTTCTCGTCGCAGCACTCGTATGTCTTACTACTATGTCACGAATGGTCGAGGAAAGACGAACTGAAATCGGTACCCTTAAAGCTCTCGGATATTCAAATACTGCAATTGCTTCCAAGTATTTTATTTATGCGGCCTCTGCCTCTGTACTCGGAAGTATTATCGGCGCTGTCATCGGAATTGCAACAATGCCGTTTATTATACTCGATACATATTCAATAATGTACATGCTGCCGCCGACAATTCTCGTCATTCCCTGGGACGCTCTGGTGTTTTCTGCAGGAACCGGTGTTCTTTGCACATGCACAGTTGCTGTTATTACCTGTCTCGGAGAACTGATGATCAGACCGGCAACACTTATGCGGCCGAAAGCTCCTAAACCCGGAAAACGTATTCTTCTTGAATATATCACTCCTCTCTGGTCAAATATCAACTTTACCTCTAAGGTTACTGCAAGAAATCTGTTCCGTTATAAAGCCCGATTCTTTATGACAGTCATAGGTGTCGCAGGCTGTACTGCTCTGATCATCGGCGGTCTGGGTCTTAAGGATTCAATCGGAGTTATTGCTGACAGACAGTATAACCAGATTACTATTTATGATAATATTTTTGCTCTCTCTGAAGCCGGCACTAAAGACGATAATTCTTACATTATGTCGAAATTCCATTCTGACAGTCGTTTTAAAGAATCAATGCTTGTTGATCAGGAATGGATCAATATTAAATACGGTGAAAACAAACAGATCAATCTTCATATTATTGTCGGTGAGGATCCCGGGGTTTTCAAAAAAATGTTTATTCTCCGTGACAGAAAAACTCATGATCCCGTGGAGCTTAGTAACAACGGTATTGTCATTAATGAGCGTTTATCACAGGTTCTTGGTAAAAATAAAGGAGACAGGATTGAATTTACTCTTAATGATAACAAATATACTTCTGTTGTCACCGATCTTACTGAAAACTACGCAGGTAACTATGCTTATATGACTCCGGAGTATTATAAAAAAATTACCGGAAATGAAATCAAATACAATGTTGTTTATACCCAGCTTACGGATGAAGCACGCTCTGAAGAGCATGACATTTCAAACGAATATATGGAAATGGACGAGATCATTACTGTTTCCCTGCTTAAGGATCAGCTTGATGCAATTACAAGCACTCTCGATTCACTTAATGTAATTGTTCTTGTGCTTGTTTTCTGTGCCGGAATGTTAGCTATTGTCGTTCTATATAACCTGACAAATATCAACATTGCCGAACGTGTCCGTGAAATCGCGACAATAAAAGTTCTTGGCTTTTACAACCTTGAAACCGCTAATTATATTTATCGCGAAAATCTGATTCTTTCACTGATCGGTGCTGTCGCGGGTCTGCCGCTCGGAAAGATATTTGTGTCTTTCCTCGTTGTTGAAATTCAGATGGATATGGTTATGTTCCCGCAGAATGTTGAGATCATCAGCTTTATTATTGGTTTTGTTCTGACTATGATCTTCGCTGTTGCTGTTAATTTCCTGATGTATTTCAAGCTCAGAAAGATCAGCATGGTCGAATCCCTCAAATCAATTGAATAACATCTTTTCAGCTTGAATACTGCTCACTCATGCATCAAATAATAAGGAACTGCCCAGTGGAAATATAAAAGCTCCGACCCTTTTGATAAGGATTAAGAAGCTTTATATTCAGATAATGCGGCAGTTCCTTTTTTACAGATTTATTCATTTTTGTTTTCATTGAATGATGAAAGAAGATATTCTGTAATATCTGTTCCGTATTCAATATATTTTCCGGCTTCAAAAGCCTTCTGCTCATTATAAACTGTTGTGGAGCTTTCCTCTGAACGGCTGTCATATATTACATACGGCACTGGCTCTGATGTAATAAATCCCTCATTTACATTGCATGAAAATGAAGAAATAAACATTATCCTGTACTCTTCATTTCTTGCAGATAATCCATCAATTAATTCAGAAAGAACTGCTTTGTCGATTATCTCTATACATCTGATCTTTCCTGATGAATCCTTTTTCATGCTGTATACTGACGGTGAATCAATATGAATATATACATAATCCTTTCCGCTGCATAAACAATCAACTGTTTTTTCTGCAATGCGGTCTTTTTCTATATCTTCATAATGTATGGCTTCCATTCCGATATATTTTGCAAAACCTTCTACTGCTTCATCAGGACTTATTACAACCCCGTTGTGTCCATACTTTTCCTTGAACTGTATTGCCTGTGACAGTGTGCCTGCATCACTTATCAGAATTGAATCAATCTCCGGCTTTCCTGACGCTGTTCGTTCTGTATTGACACCCGACCCGGTCAACAGCTCATTACTCTTTCTCATCAGATTACACAATGGTTCTGCAAAATCTCCTCTGGGCATAACATCTGCTGTTTTCATACCTTCATCAGCTGAATATAATAATCCCGGGTTTGGTTCACCTTCATGCCAGATCAAAAACAATTCGCCGTATTTACTTAATCCGAAGCTGAATATTTTACTGTCAAGCTTTTCAGACAGAAGTGTAAATATTTGCTCTTTTTCATCAAAACCAAGGTCTGAAATTTCAGACAGGATTGTTTTTTCCTCATACTTCTCTTCATCTGACAAGCTCAAAAACTTACAGCTGAATACTACATCTCCCTGCATGATATTTATTCCGCCAGCAACAGCCCGAAACGCACTGCCTCCTGTAAAAGTGCTTTTCGGATCATATCCCATAAGATAAATATTTGCTTTTAATGTATCAGGCAGAGTTACCGTATCTGTCGTTTTAGCGATACCATATTCCCCTGAACATGACAGTTTGTCTGCTGTATGTATACTCGCTGAGGAAAGTGATGTTTGTACTCCTTCTCCGTGTATTATCCTTTCAGACATTCCGTCACAGGCTATTACAGCATATTTCATAGATTCTGCCCTCTCTTTTGTTCTTAACTTACATATAGCCCTTTCCGCTTATGCAGAAAGGGCTATGTACTTATTATTAAAGGAAATGTGCTCTGAGCTCTTCTCCGCTCTGCTCGCAAAGATATGCGGGCGGAACATCAAATACTGTTCTTGCGCCGGTCTGACCTTCGTCTGCCATACGCTTTACTGCTCTTGCATATGCAATTATTACACTTGTTGTAAATTCCGGATTTGAATCAAGTTTAAGACTGTATTCGATAATGTGATTATTTTCTTTGTTTACTCCGGTCTTGCCTGTTCTGAATACAAAACCGCCGTGTGCCATTCCTGCATGATCTCTGAGAAGCTCTTCCTCACTTATGAAATGTACAACTGTATCATAATCCGCAAAGTAGTTAGGCATTTCCTTGATTTCCTTCTCTACCTTTGCAGCATCTGCACCCTCTTCAAGAACGACAAAGCATTCTCTGAGATGCTTTTCTCTTGTTGAAAGCTCAGGATTTGCACCGCTTCTTACTGCGTCAAGGGCTTTTTCTATCGGAATAGTATACTGCTTTGCATTCTTTACGCCCTCTATTCTTCTGACAGCATCAGAATGTCCCTGACTTACGCCCTTGCCCCAGAATGTATAATCCTTGCCGTCAGGAAGTATAGCATTTGCATAAACTCTGTTGAGTGAGAACAGACCCGGATCCCAGCCTACTGAGATCATTCCGATCTTTCCGCCTTCCTTTGCAGCTGCATCAACATTTGCAAACTGCTCGGGAATACGTGCATGTGTATCAAAGCTATCTATTACATTGAAAAGCTTTGCATATTTCGGTGTCTGTACAGGAAGATCTGTCGCACTACCGCCGCACAGAACAAGAACATCTATTTTATCTGTCCACTGCTCTATTTCATTTACATTTACTACCGGTACGTTTTCGGTGAGAATCCTTACGGTTAAGGGATCTCTTCTTGTAAATACTGCTGCAAGCTCCATATCATTTGCTGCAGCAACTGCGATCTCTGTTCCTCTGCCGAGGTTTCCATAGCCCAATATGCCGATTCTTGTTTTCATTGTTTACAACTCCTCTTTTCTTTCTGACAGCATTGGTTTCATTTTGCTGTCGTCAGATATTAGAACTCTGAATAATTTTGATCCAGTGCTTATCTGACCATGCTGAAAATACATTACTATTATAGTATTATCGATCGGATTCGTCAAGCATTTCTGAGTAGCTCAGTATGAATTTATCAGCTGTTCTGATTATTTCAGACTTATATGCTTCATTTGAAGGATCATATACAGCAACGGTTTTCATTCCTGCTGATGATGCACTTTTCAGTCCTTCTATTATATCCTCGAATACAACGCAGTCCTCTGACCGTACACCAAGCTTTTCTGCTGTGTACAGATAAATATCCGGATTGCTTTTATTTACTCCAACCTCTGATGTATAACATATCGCATCGAATAATCCGCTCATGCCGTTCATTTCAAGACAAGGCATGAGAAGATAAGGATTATTTGACGTTGCCATTCCGATCCTTACCCCTTTTGCTCTCAGACTCATTATATATTCCCTTGCATTTTCCTTTGCACGGACATTCAGAGAATATTCGCTGTGAGCCATTTCAAGCCAGATATTCATTATTTCTTCAACGCTTTCGCTGAGATGATAGGTCTCCTTTGTATAGACTGCAGCTGTTTCAAAAAACATACTGCGCATCTTATCAGTATATTCGTCTGTTACACGTATACCTCTTCTAGCAAGAAACTCTTCATCGACCTTGGACCAGACATACATTGAATCAACAAGAGTTCCGTCAAAATCAAAGATTGCAGCCTTTATTCCATCCATATCAGTACCCCTCAATTATATAATGCTGCATTTCCTTGCCTTTACGTTTTTTACCGAAGTCCACAACTATTATATTATCAGATATCTCATTATCAAACACGCTTGCCCAGGAAAACTCCCTGAGCTTTTCTATGCGGAATCTTCCGCTTTCCGGATGCATGATCTTCAGATAATAAATGAACCTGATCCCGCCTGTAAGCTTCGGCTTTTTTATCAGAAAACATGAAACGACAGCATTTTTCAAAGCATTTACATCTGCCCTGCGTATCTTTTTTATCCGGTTATTATACTTTCTGATCCTTACGGAATCGATTATTACGAGTATGACAACCGCAATAATTGCGTAGGCAAAAATTGAAATAAAATTAATCAGGATTATTATTGATGCGATCGCAGATACAATAAAATCAATTCCGAAAATAATTCTTGCTTCTTTAAGTCTTTGCTTTTCCGATTTAAGTACATATAATATTTCCTTTTTATTGAGCTTACTCCAGCTTCCTGATTTCGGACTATGACTTGTAAGTCCCAGTTCCTTTTTTGAAAAACAGAGAATATTGTTTTTTGAAAACCTGACAGCAAGCATATTGTCTCCGCTGTTTGCATACAGAATAGTATTCTTGTATGCCGGCAGCTTGTATACTCTTTTATCTGTTCCACCTGAAAGCCTGAAGACATTAATATAATATGAAAAACCATTGACTGTATACTGATACTGTTCATCTCTTGAAAAACACGCTGCATCTGCACATTTGACATTACCAAAAACAACTGTCAGATTCTTTTTCTCCAGTACTAAAAAAAACACCGGAATTGATAATGCATAGATCACTGAAAAGATTTCTGCTGCAGAAATGCCGATAAAGAAAAATATGAAAGCCAGAATCACGCACGGCAATAAAGTATATTTTATATATTTAATTGTACATCTGACATTATTGCGTCTTATACCACGGGAAAGAAGCAGTCTTTCCTTCACAGTGAAATTGCGCCATGCTATATCATTTTTTTCTGATGCTTTCATCTTTCTACCGACCTCCTTTACCAGTTAATTATCACTGAATTCTATAAACCTTCCTTCACTTTCAGAATTCATTTGTTATTTGAATATTATATCAGATCTTACTGAATTATTTGTTGTTTTTTGTCTTCGTTTAGTATTATTAACCAATAATGGAACAAATAAACAATATAAGTTCTACAATCCGTTATTATCCGTTATTATAATACAATATGAATAAAAATATGTCAATATATTTAATGACCAATGTTAAAATGTATACTATTTATTGTAAAATTGCACATCATTCGTCAATCCATCCAATTATTGTTCCTTCAGTGATTTATGATTCATTATTATTACAAAAATCCCGTACTGCATTTTTTCTCTGCAATACGGGATCATCTCTGTTTTATTCAAATGCTTCAGGAAATGCAGTACGGATATCACTTACAATAAGTTTTGATAATATCGGATATTTAAGCTCTGAGCTTTCGGCTCTGAAAAAACGAAATATATTTGTAAAGATATATTCAAGCTTGATATCGTTCTCTTCGTTTTTTTCTATCAGCTTCTGTTCATATATTCTGCTCATTATCGCATCACAGAATAATCCGACAATCATTGAACCCCGGCTGTTATCCTCACGGTAAATCATTTCATCAGCCCTGATTCCTTTGCTTTCCTGAAATTCATAATACAAATGAAAAAGGAAAGCTTCAGGATCGCTGAAGAATTCATCAAAATAACTGATATTATCCACACAGTCACTTATTCTTTCTTTAAGAACCTCGGCAAAAAGCTCATAGATATCCTTATAATGAAGGTAAAATGTACCCTTGTTTATTTCTGCTATCCTCGCTATTTCTGTGACAGTAATTTTTTTCAATTCCTTTTTTTCGATCAATTCAAGAAATACCTGCTTTATCCTCTTTTTTGTTTTTACTACCCTGAGATCAGTTTTCTTTTCCATTTGAACCTCATAGATAATCAACTGATATTATAAACAGTTGATTAAACAACTTTATATTATTATCGACTATTGATTATTTTCTTGACGTTGATTATTATTGTAATGTGTTTATTTGTAAAAGTCAAGCGTTTTTCTTTAAAAATTGGTGTATTATGGCAAGTTTTGCATATAGTTCTTAGTCCGACATATTTATCTGTGCAAATATTCACCAGATACACCAGATATTATCGGGAGTTGACTGAAACTGTATTTTATGTCTTGATATTTTATATTTTGACATCTTTTCATTTTATGTCTGTGCTTTTGAATGCCGCACTCTGTTCTGTGTTTTTTTACGGTCATTCATCTGATTCAGACTTATCCGGTCAGCTGTATAATGGTGGGAAAAGGAGTTCAGAAAATGGATAATAACAAGGATTATAGAATTGGTATAGACGTAGGATCTACTACTGTCAAGCTTGTTCTTACCGATAATGAAAAAATACTGTTCCACAAATATATCAGGCATTTTGCCAAACAAAGAAAAAGTATAATTAGTTTGCTCGAAGAAATCAGACCAATGCTTGAATCTCAGAAATTCAAAGTCTGTATGACCGGCTCAGGCTCAAGAATTCTTTCAGAAAAACTTGCTGTACCGTTTACTCAGGAAGTCGTTGCTAATTCTCTCGCATTAAAAAAGCGTTACGACAAAATCGGAACAGCTATTGAACTTGGCGGTCAGGATGCTAAAATAATTTTCTTCCGTGACGATGATAATGGTGAACCTGTTGTCTATGATATGAGAATGAACGGAAGCTGTGCCGGCGGTACCGGTGCCTTTATTGATGAGGTCGCAGCTGTTCTCGGTGTTGAAGACTGCAGGATGAATGAGCTTGCAGAAAAAGGTACCAGCGTTTACGATATCTCCGGACGCTGCGGTGTTTTTGCAAAAACTGATATTCAGGCACTTCTCAATCAGGGTGTAAAAAAGTCGGATATTGCCCTGTCAAGCTATCATGCTATCGCAAAACAAACAATAGGCGGCCTTTCCCAGGGACTTGAAATCAAGGCTCCTGTTGCATTCGAGGGCGGTCCGCTGACATTTCATCCAAGACTCGGAAAGGTTTTTGCAGAACGTCTTGCTCTTAAAAGCGAAGATATTCTTATTCCTGAAAACCCTGAAATCATGGTTGCATACGGTGCTGCACTCAGTATCTCTGAAATACATGATCAGTCAGAACAATATGAGATCAATCAGCTTATCGATATGATGAAAGCTGCCGCAGATGATGACAGCACCTCACACGAATGCGGTATGCTTTATTTTGAAAATGACAATGAATACAAGGAATTTCTTGAAAGAAATCCTCATATAGAAGCTCCTGTCTACAAACCAGAAGCTGGCGAAACCGTCAACGCTTTTCTTGGAATAGATTCAGGCAGCACAACTACAAAGCTTGTACTGTTAAACGAAAAACAGGAAATAATTGATTCCTTCTATTCTTCAAATGAAGGAAATCCTCTTAATGTTGCTAAATCTGCACTGCTTGCAATGTATGACAAGTATAAAAAAGCCGGTGCAAAACTCAATATTATTGCTGCCGCTTCAACAGGTTATGGTGAATTCCTTTTTTCAAAAGCTTTCCGCACGGAAGCTCATATTGTTGAAACTGTGGCTCATTCAATGGCTGCTGCGAAATTCTGTGATAACCCAAGCTTTATTCTTGATATCGGCGGTCAGGATATGAAGGCTATCTGGCTTGAAAACGGAATAATTACAAATATTGTTGTCAATGAAGCCTGCTCCTCCGGATGCGGTTCTTTCCTTGAAAATTTTGCTCAGACACTCAATATTGAAACAAATGATATCGCAAAAAGAGCTTTTCAGTCAAAAACTCCTGCAAAACTCGGAAGCCGGTGCACAGTTTTTATGAACAGCTCCATTATTACTGAACAAAGAAACGGTAAGCAGCCCGATGATATTATGGCAGGTCTTTGCCGCTCGATTATTGAAAATGTTTTTACAAAGGTTATCCGCGTTCCGAATATAGATTCGCTCGGCAGCAAGATCGTTGTGCAGGGCGGTACTTTTCGTAATGATGCTGTTCTGCGTGCTATGGAACAATATGCCGGCAGAGAAGTTACCCGTGCCCCCTATCCGGGTCTTATGGGTGCTATCGGTTCGGCGCTTACTGCAATGGAAGAAGCTCAGAAGCCTGATTTCAAAAGATCCTTTATCTCTTATGAGCAGCTCCGTTCTTTCACCTATAAGCAGGAAGCCAATTCACCCTGCCCCTACTGCACTAACCACTGTAACAGAACAATCCTCACCTTTTCCACAGGTGAAAGCTGGGTAACCAACAATCGCTGCGAAAAAGGTGAAGTTCTCGGCGACCCAAGGGACAATAAAACCAAAAATAAAATAAAGGCTATCAATGAAAAGAAAGACAAGCCTGTCAATATGTATGAAGTCCGTAAAAAGCTGATGTTCAAGGAATATCCTTACGAACAGCTTCTTGAAAAACAAAACATTGTCATCGGAATGCCGAGAGTTTTATATTTCTGGGAGGGTATGCCATTCTGGAGTACACTGTGGAAATCTCTCGGCTTTGATATAAGGGTTTCTCCGGTCAGCACAAGGAAAATTTATGAAAACGGTATTCATGCAGTTCCTTCTGATACTGAATGCTTCCCTGCCAAACTTACTCACGGTCATATCCGTGAACTGGTCAAGCTTGGCGTAGACAGGGTTTTTATGCCGATTATTGTTGTAATGCCATCTGAAAATCCTGAAGAAACAAGCTTTTCAAGATGTGCACTCGTTAAGGGCTATCCCATTGTAATTCAGAATTCTGATAATCCATACAGGGAATTCAATGTTAAATTTGATAACCCCTATTTCTACTGGTATTCTAACGAAGACAGAGAAAAACAAATCTGTGATTATATGCAGGAAGAATTTGGTATTGACCGGAATATCTGCAAAAAGGCTGTACGATTTGCAGAAGAAGCTCAGAAACAGTTTGACAGAGAGCTTAAGGAACGTGGCAGAAAGCTTATTGATGATGTGACAAGAGAAAATAAATTTGCTGTCGTTATGGCTGGCAGACCCTATCACAATGATCCTCTGATCAATCATGAGCTTCCGGAAATGCTTGTTAATATGGGCGTTCCTGTTCTTACAGCTGATAGTATTCCTGAGCTTGGAAAGGTTGAACTCAGAAAATCAAGAATTGATATCGTTAATAATTTCCATGCAAGAGTTTTAAGCAGCAGCATTGTCGCTGCTAACAACAGAAATCTTGAATATATTCAGATCGTCAGCTTCGGATGCGGTCATGACGCTGTTCTGTCTGACGAGGTTGTTCGTATTATGAAGGAAATAAGCGGAAAAGCTCCGCTTATTCTAAAGGTAGATGAAAGTGATGCTCAGGGTCCTCTGCGTATCAGAGTCCGTTCATTTATCGAAACTATCGAACGAAAAAGAAGGCTGAATGTTTCTTCCGAAATCCGTGAGCTTCCTGATCCCTATCCTGTCAAGTATACTAAAAAAGAGAAAAAAGAAAAGATCGTGCTTATTCCAAACAGCTCACATGCATTCTGCCAGATTATGACTGCTGCCTTCCGTACTCAGAAGGTAAGAGCAGTTCCACTTGATGTCGGCAGAGAAGAAGCAATCAGACTCGGCAAAAAATACACTCACAACGATATTTGCTTCCCTGCACAGATAGTCATCGGTGAGATTCTCGGTGCACTTGAGAGCGGAAAATACGATAAAAATGAAGTCGCTGTCGGTATGGCTAAATACCTTGGCTGCTGTCGTCTTCCCCATTATGCTACAATTCTGAGAAAGGCCCTTGATGATGCGGGTTATGCAAATGTTTCAATTATGACTAATGATGATGTCGATCTGCATCAGCTTCATCCCGGATTCAGAGTCAACATGTGGACACTTCTCAATGTTTCACTTGCACTTCCGATGATCGATGTTCTGGAAGAAATACTCCGGAAAATACGTCCGTATGAGCTTGAAAAAGGCAGTGCCGATGCTGCTTTTGAAGAAGGTATGATCTACCTTTCCGAGGGCATTGAAAAACACGGTGCTGCCGGTGCGGTAAGAGGCTTCAAAAAAGCTCTTAAATGCCTGCGCCGTGTTAAATACGACAGGTCTGTTCAGAAACCAAAGGTTCTGATTGTCGGAGAATATCTGCTTAACTTCCATCCGGGCGCAAACGGTGATATTGAGAATTATCTTGAAAACAACAACTTTGAAATTATCGAAGCTAAAATGACGGATGTTATTCAGAAATCTTATTTCTGTCAGGGCAAGCAGATCAAGGAATTCAAAGTAAAGCGTGATAAAAACACCATTTTCTGGTCAAAGGTCGCTAACATCTTTTTCAATTTCACGCACAAATATATAGACTTCCTCGCAAGAAAAGAACCGCTTCACGACAAAAGTGTTCTTATGGATGATCTGTCCGTTGACAGCGATCCTATCATTCATCATACATTTGATACCGGCGAGGGTATTCTGATCCCCGCAGAAATAATCCACCATGCAAAACATGGCTGTAAAAACTTTGTTATTCTTCAGCCCTTCGGCTGCCTGCCGAATCATGTCATCGGCAGAGGTGTCAGCAAACGTCTGAAGGAGATTTTTCCTGACATCGAGCTTCTTCCGCTTGATTATGATCCGGATGTAAGCTTTGCAAATATTGAAAACCGTCTTCAGATGCTTGTGATGAATCAGAAGGTCTGAGCCCGGTTTTACTACTGTTTTTTACATTGTTCACACTAACACAATACAATACACAGAACAGCGGCAGATCTGATTTTTTTCAGACCTGCCGCTGTTTTATTATAGCTCACACATTATCTTTGAGCTTTTTCTTATTATTTCGATTGCCTGCTCCATTGTATATTCTGAGCTGTCTATACAGAGATCATAATTCTTGGCTGATTCCCAGTCGTTTCCCGTATAATACTTGAAATACTCACGGCGATGCTTGTCAATATCATGTATCAGTTTTTCTGCATCGTTTCTGGAAATCGCAAGCTTCTTCATAATGTTTGTAACACATACCTCTTTCGGTGCCCAGATAAATACTCTCAGAAGATTATGTCCGCATTCCTTAAGCGTATGATTTGCACAGCGTCCGATTATCACACAGTCGCTTTTTTCTGCAAGCTCTCTTATCATCTTCTGCTGATAACGGAATACGTTTTCTCTTGAACTGAATCTCCGGCTCTCGGGCGGAATATCCTTTGTTGATAAATATGTCAGCCTCTCAAAAAAGCCCGGCTTGACGTTTTCATCATGCATGGAAAAAAACTGAGGATCAAGACCGCTCTTATCTGATGTAAGATATATGAGATTCCTGTCATAATAAGCTATATCCATTTCTTTTGCAAGCTTCTGTCCGATAACACGGCCTCCGCTTCCGTAACTCCTGGCGATTGTTATTACAGTATTTGGCATACACGATCCCTCCGAGGATTTATTTTATCCTATTTTACATTCATTTCCATAATTAGTCAATATTTATTACAGAATTTTTATTATTATTTTGAAATTTTTATTAAAATCAACTATCATCATTTATTCTTCTTCAATACGAATATTTTTTTCAAATAAACAAACAATATTATTGTTTATTGATATCTCGTACATAGCTGTGCATAATATTTCCGCTATGCTCAGCTAAAAATACATTAAGGAGATTTCCGATGAAAAAATTAATAATTCCTGTCTTAGCTGTTCTTACCACATGCATCTGTCTTGCAGCATGCAAAACAAACGGAAATGAACAGCCTGAAAATTCTCAGAATAATACTTCTGCTGTTGTTTCAGATGTTTCTGATAATAAAGATGATAACCGAACCGACGAAGCTACTGACGGTAAGGTGACTGACGAAAACGGTATTATCGGTGACGGTGATAATAAGGACAATGCTGTTTCCGATATGATGGACGATGCAGTAAGCGGAGCTCAGAGCATTGCTGACAATGCCGGAGAGGGTCTGCAGAGTGCGGGCGAAGATCTCAAAAACGGTGTTGAAAATGCCGCTGAAGGTATCAGGGAAGGCGCTGAAAATGCAGCCGACAATGTTCGTGACGGTGTGAGTGATCTTGTTTCAGATGATGACAAGGATAACGACAACATCAATGACAGCGAAGAAAGCATTAATGAGGAAGAAAGCTCAAGAAATCAGCTTACAAATCAGTGATCAATGCAGGCTCGAATAATCGGGCCTGTTTTTTATGTAATAACCGTTCCTTCAGATGCATAGTATTAGTAAACTCAGAATACGAAAAAGGAACGGTGAAAGCGATGATTACTGTACTTAACGTCAGAAAGAAAAACGAGCTTGGTTTCAGGGATAAGCTGCTGTCATTTATCCGCCCGTACAAAATCACTGCGCAGACAAAAAGAACTGATGATATCTGTATATATGAGCTCACATATCTGCAAAGAAGAGGAAGGATAAGATTTGACAAGCTTTATGACTGTTGCAAAGGAAAAAGCAAGGTCATCCTTTGCAGCAGAGAACTGAATCTTTTCAATACTCCTTTCAAACGGTTCAACAGTCAGTCACTAAAAAGAGAGATTATGAAGAACTATATTTTCTCCGTACTGAAAAAATGCGATATTGAGCCATACAGACTTCATATTTCTTTTTATGACCCGGGTGCTGAATATCCTTCCTTTGTTCAGGCTCTTCTTGAATACAGCTCGTGCATTACGGTTGTCACTGATATGCCGAAATTCTATGAAAATGAAGCTGAGCGTATTACAGCCGAAAACGGTGCAAATATTATCGTCAGCAACAATATATCCGATCTTTATCCCTGTGATATTATTATTTCCCCTGATGTCATAAGAAAACCGCTGTCAGCAGCTGCATCAACACTGATCTTTACAACAGCGTATCCGACAGTCAGCGCAACGGGTAATATTATTTGCAGGTATGATGTCACCATGCCTGATAAATACAGCAAGCTCAGACCTGACGGAATTGACGATATGTATTTTATGTCTGCGCTTTATATTCTTTGCAGACAGACAGAGCTTGCAAAGCTTCTTCCGGAAAGCTGCGGCGACAACAGTTTACAGTATGATACGGACACCATCGTCAGACAGATCAGAGCGAAATGTCAGATCGAGGTTGTCTGATAATCAAAAAACGGGGTCAGTTTTTCTGACCCCGGATATATTTTTGAAGCTTTACTTACTTATTTTCAGAATTATTATCATCTGACTCTGCCTTTTCCTCATTATTTCTATGCTTTTCCTCGATTATCTTCTCAAGCTCGTCCTTATTGAAGCGGTAGATCTTATTGCAGAAATGACAGCTTGCCTCAGCATGACCCTTTTCCTCAGCCGACGCTCTTATATCCTCATCGCTCATCATCATAAACGCCCTTTCGACCTTCTCCCTGCTGCAGTTGCAGATATAATCGATCGGCATCTCGTCAAGCACCTCAACCTCAAAGCCCTCAAGTGCCTTGTCACATATTTCCTTTATACTCATTCCCTTTGCAAGCATTGTTGTGACAGGCTCGATCTTTGAAATATTTTTTTCTATTTTTTCGATCGTTGAATTGTCAGCACCGGGAAGAAGCTGGAGAAGAAAACCGCCGGAAAGCAATACCTCGTGGCTTTCCTTTTCAAGGAGAACACCCAGTGCACAGACCGTCGGTATCTGCTCGCTTGAAGCAAAATAGCTTGTTATATCCTCGGCTATCTCGCCCGATACAAGCGGAACCATGCCGATATACGGCTCACCCGTACCGTAGTCACGCATAACATTCAGAACGCCGCTCCTGCCGACAGCCTTGCCTACATTCAGCTTACCGTTTTCATAATATTCTGTATGACAGCCGGGATTCTGAACATAGCCTCTGACATTTCCCCTGCTGTCGCTTACTGCGATAACCGCACCAAGCTCGCTGTTGTCACCATTAACTCTGAGGGTGATGGAAGCGTCCTTCTGCTTGAGCTGTGCTCCCATTATTGAACAGCCTGTAAGAAGCCTTCCGAGAGCCGCTGTTGCAACCGGTGAAGTCCTGTGCAGCTTTGATGCCTTGAATACTATTTCTGAAGTTTCCGCAGCTGATATTACTACTGCACCGTCAGAAGTTATACATCTTATTATCCTGTCATTACTCATTTCTTTTTCTTCCTCACTACATAAATTTCTCTTTGAGAAGCCTCTGCCGGGCTTTCAAATGACATATCGTCAAATATTCCGGCGATCTCCAGACCTGCATAATCAAGCATTTCCTGCATTTCACTGTGTGTATATGCTCTCTCAGCAAACTGTTCTGAAAAACGCACATATTTATCACCAGCCGGCTCAAAAAAATCCAGCGTGATAATAACCTTATTATTCTTTTCAATGTAATTATTCTGCCAAGCACAGAAAACATCCTCTGTATCAAATATATAACAGTTATTCCCGAGTATCTCCCTGTGCTTATAGACTGTATTTGCATCAAATATAAAAAGACCGTCATCGGCCAGGCACCTGCTGATACAGCTGAATGCTTTTTTCAGTTCTTTTTTTGAAGTAATATGATTAATACTGTCAAGTGTACAGACACAGGTGTCAATTTCATACGGAAGCTCCAGCTCCTGCATTTTACAGCAGATATACATTATCTCAAGCTCCTGATCTGAACTTTTCATCTGCGCCTGGGTCAGCATATCAGAGGACATATCTGCTCCGATAACATCTGTTCCGCGTTTTTTCAGCTCGATTGTAAAGCTTCCGGTTCCACAAGCAAGATCCAGCGTGCGTCCGGGCTGATGACTGTATTTTTCGCAAAGCTTCACAAAATATTCAGCCTTTGCCGCATAATCGACATCCTCTGTCAGTCCGTCATAATAATCGGCAAAATATGAATAGCTCATTCGTTTTCCTCCGTTATATCCTCACCCAGTCTTTCAAAAGTCAGAGAATATCCCTCACTGCCGTAATTCAAGGAACGGTTAACACGGCTTATAGTTGCTGTGCTTGCACCTGTTTCCTTGACGATATCATTATAGATCTCGCCTTCATTCAGCATTTTTGCAACAGAATAACGCTGTGCCATTGCCTTTAGTTCAGGTACTGTGCATAGATCATCAAAAAAACGATAACATTCTTCAACATTTTTCAGTGAAAGAATTGCTTTGAATAAAAGATCAGTACTCTTATTTTTAATTTTCGGATTCATTTGATCTCACCTACATAGAATATTGATTTTCTGGAATTATACAGATTAAAATTTTACTGTTTTGTTCTGAACCTGAACAAACCAGTTATTTTTACAGTTTAATACTATAATATTTTAACACAGAAAAGCGTAAAAATCAATAGACCAGCGTGGCACCGGCAGCAGCAGCAGCGTGACGCTGCACCCTTGACGCGCTATCGGCAGCGTGACGCTGCACCCTTGACGCGCTATCGCTCCGTATACACTACGCTCTG
>ONRO01000028.1 GCA_900320235.1 uncultured Eubacteriales bacterium | reverse complement strand
TTCGGTAAATATAATCACAAAAACTCAGAATGTCTATGTTGAATACGACCAAAGCATACAGCTTGCAAATGGTAAGGAATATTCTCTCAGCCTTAATAATACGTTCCCTGTCGGAAACCTTTATGTTCCCGAAGGTATTACAGCATTCAGGGAAAGTATTTCCATGGTAGATAATATTTATCTGCCGGCTTCTATGACTGATTTTGATATCAAAGCTATGGATAATTCATCCTTTGAGAATATTTATATTTCTGTCAAAGGAAGAAGTCAGGAAGAAATCAGCAGGCTGCTTGAGCAATTCGGCAGCTTTGAAAAATATGAATATGCAGATCAGAACAATGATTATCTGCATTATCATACCGTTAATCAGGTTACCAGAGAAAGCTCATATGACAATCCGGAGGAGGAAACGGAAGATAGTCAGAACTTTTTTGTAACAGAAATTCCTTACGAAGACGGAACCGGATTCTCGCAATAATAAAAAAACAGATAACAGAAAAAGCATACACGAAAGGGGAAATGATCGTGTATGCTTTTTCTTATATACGGACAATAAAATGTCCTCGAGAAAAATGGATTATTCTATTTTATACAGACTGTGATTCTGTGTATGCTTTCAGAAATATGCAGAACATCCTTTCATTTTTCCGCAGACTGATCCCGGCCGCAGTTCCCCTTTTATCAAAGAGACTGCATATTCAGAAAACGCTGTTTTGTCTTAACCGGATGACTGGTTAAAAAACAATCCCCGATAACAGCTCACTGAGTCTGCATTATCATTTGAAATTCTTATTTTACAACAGTAACCTTGCAGCTTGCTTCCTTGCCGTTATATGTACGGACAGTTACATATGCTATGCCCGGCTTTACAGCTTTGAAATTGCCTGTCCAGTCTGTTCTTGTCATTTTTACAATATTTGAATTGCTCGTGCGGAATGTACGCTTTGCACAGCCTGCATCACTTGCAACAGAAGCACTGAGTGAGCCTGTCTGACCAACCTTGAGTGTCAGAACACCTTTATTGAGCTTTACCCATGTCGGAGCCTTCTTTACTGTAAGTGTGCATGTCTTTTCCTGACCGGCATTTGATTTTGCTGTGAGCCATACCTTGCCTGTGCCGACAGCCTTTATATTTCCGTTTTTATCAATTGTTGCGATCTTAGAATTTGATGTTCTCCAGCTTACAGCCTGATTTGCAGTAAGCTTAAAGTTCTCTCCTTTACCAAGAGTAAGAACTGTCTTGTTGATGCTCAGATCTGTATAAGTCCTGAAAGAAGCCTGTCTTTTATAATTCATGGCGTTTATTTCCATTATATATTTCTCAGCAGCAGAACCTTTTTTACCGAACAAAACAAAATCAGTCATTACTTCATTGTAATTCTTTATTCCGAGTCCGCAGCCCGGATCAATTTTTGTAACTGATCCCGGAACAATTATATTTTTGAGCTTCGGTGTACCGCTTACATAGAAAACTCCATCCTGAATTGTTCTCAAAGAATTGGGCAGAGTGACCTTCTGTAAATTATTGCATCCGGCAAAGGCTTCTTTCATTAGTGTTGTTATTCCCTCTGAAACAACGACCTCTTTTACAGCTGAACGGTTTTTGATAAAGCTTAACCCTTCAAGACCATTTTTAAAAACATTTCCTGTGATTTCTTTGACAGGAATATTGTTCAGCTTTGAAGGAATAACAAGCTTGCCATTCTGGATATTGCCAGTATAGCCGATTATCCTTGCGGTTTTATTGGTTAATACCTCATAATAAAAACCATTAGAATAATTTGATGCTGCACTTGCAACTATTCCGATGCTGTCAGATGACACCTGAGGAAGTACAACTGCTGCACTTCCGGCAAGCATTACTGCTGCCATCATCGCTGTAAAAATTTTTTTTGCTGTTTCGATTTTTTTCATTTTAAAAAACCCCCATATTTTTTTCTTGCCAGCCTTGCACGCAAAACCGGAACCCCTTCACAGTTTTGCGCCGGCTGATTTATCAGAGAATTTTGCCTCTCTGTATAATAAGATACATCAAAAAATCATTTTGTTCGCATATTTTGAAGAAAAATATAAAAAAATTTTTATCGTCATTTTATATAAAACTTTTTTAACAGACGCAGCAGAAAAAATATTGAATAACCGTACCCGGAGTGGTATAATATGGTTAATTATATAGTATCCGGCAAAGTATCACGCTTGCCGGCAGAAATCTGTTCAAAACTGATTGTATTATATCAGCCGTATGTCTGACTCTTTATTTTTCATACTGCTATATTCTACAACTATGCAAGGAGGCGTAATAGCTATGTTGAAGGACTTTGAAAAGAAAAAACGTGAGGATAAAGAGGCTCTGAGCACTCAGCTCAAGGAGCTTTGTGCAAAGCTTCTCGCTCAGCAGCAGCTTCTCAGAGATGCAGGACTGCCTGTTATTGTACTTATCGAGGGCTGGGCGGCTGCCGGAAAGGGCAGTCTTATCAAGGAGCTGATAAGCGAGATCGACCCCAGATTCTATAACGTTGTTTCTCCCGTTGTAGTTCCCGAGTCGCAGCAGCGCTATCCGTTTCTTTATCAGTACTATAAGGCACTCCCAGTAAACGGAAAGGTCACATTCCTTGATTCCGGCTGGATGGAATGTGCTGTGCAGAAATTCCTCAGGCATGAGATCACTAAAAGCGAATACCGCAATTGTATTCGTCAGGTCAACGAATTTGAGCGTCAGCTTGTTGACGGCGGATATCTTGTGCTGAAAATCTTCCTGCATATTGACAAGGATGAGCAGTTTGACCGTCTTCGTTCACTTGCTGAAGCACCCGAAACAGAATGGCGCGTAACTGAAGCTGACATCTGGCAGCATAAAGAATACAAGCGTTTCCGTGATGCATATGAAGAATTCATGGAAAAAACTTCTGAAAGCGCAAAATGGCACATCCTCGACGGCAGCCGCAGAAAAACTGCTGTAAGGGACGCTATGAAGCTTCTTGTAAAAAGAATAGACACCGGTCTTGAAGAAGGCCGGTATGTCGGTGAACCTTACGAAGAAAAGTTCCCGCTGAAAAAAATGCAGAAATTATCAGAGGTTGATCTTTCGCCGTCAATTGATGAAGATGAATACAAGACTGAACTGAAAAAGCTTCAGACAAGACTGAGCGAGCTTCATAATATTATTTACCGCAAAAAAATACCAGTTATTCTCTGCTATGAAGGATGGGATGCCGCCGGAAAGGGCGGAAATATCCGTTGTGTTGCATATCCTCTTGACCCTAGAGGTTTTGACGTGCATCCGATTGCATCACCGCTGCCGCATGAGAGAGACCGTCAGTTCCTCTGGAGATTCTGGACAAGACTTCCGAAAACAGGACACATCTGCATCTTTGACCGAACATGGTACGGCAGGGTAATGGTTGAAAGGCTTGAGGGCTTTTGTTCAGAAAAAGACTGGAAAAGAGCTTATAACGAAATCAATGAATTTGAACGTATGCTGACTGACTGGGGCGCTGTTGTCCTGAAGTTCTGGATTCATATTGATAAGGATGTTCAGCTTGCACGATTTACCGACCGTGAAAACACTCCTGAAAAGCAGTGGAAAATAACCGATGAAGACTGGCGCAACAGGGAAAAATGGTCGCAGTATGAGGTTGCGGTTGATGAAATGCTCCAAAAGACAAGCACTAAAAACGCCCCGTGGTATATCATCGAATCTAATGATAAAAAATATGCCCGGATAAAAACACTCCGGATTATTGTCAAGGCACTTGAAAAAGCCTGTGACAATCATTTCAAGCATATTACGGAATAATCCTGTAAGCAAAACCGCTGCCCTTTTTCAGGGGGCGGTTTTTTGCTGCACAGGGTGTTATTTCAGATGAATTATCCGACGGCAGAATAACTCAGGTCAATCTTTTCATTATTATCATAACTGCTTTCTTTTGTGAATACCGTTTATTCTGTGCATCATCCGCTGAACAAAAAAATGAATACCCCTCTTTATTAAAATGTTCAGTTTTAAAACAAATAATTGTAAAAAAATTTGGTTATATTGTATATTTTACTTGATTATTTCGTCATAGTGTGGTACGATATAATAGTAATTTTGTTAATTACCTGAGTCTGACTGTCGTATTTTTTAGTCAGCCTTCAGATGAATGTACTTATACAAAGGAGAAAAACCAATGGGAAAGTTAATGGATGTTACAACAATGGACAATTATTATGAACAGATAGTTGTCAAAAAAATGTCTTCCGGAAAAAAAGGAATAATTATCTGTGCCTTTGTCGCTGTTATTATTGCAATTGCCGGTTCTGTGCTCTTCGCAGCAGCATTTCCTCCGCTTGCATTTCTTGCTCTCGCTCTGGTCGGTGTACTCGCTTATCTGATCTATTATGTCATTTCAAATCTTAAAGTGGAATACGAATATACCTTTGTAACAGGTGAAATGAGAATCGAACGTATCAAGCGTCAGCTCAAGCGCAGAAAGGTATGCTGCTTTGATGTAAAGGCTATCGACGATATCGGAAAATACAACGACAGGGAAACCGGACAGAGAAGTATAGATATTTCAAAATACAATCTTATCCTCAGAGCTGAAGACGATGATATGAATCCCGGTACTTTTTATGTACTGATCCATGACAAAATCAGACATAAGCCGGCTATTCTTATTTTCACCCCTGATGAAACTACTCTTCAGAAGCTGCGTCCCTATCTTTCAATTGAGCTTAAAAAGAAATTCATGACTATCATGAACGAAGAAAAGCTCTATGCAAAAAAATCACAGACTAAGCCTCAGGAAGGCTGATAATGGGAAAAAATTCAGGTTTTCTATAAAAACAAAGCTCCGTCATTGCTGACACACGATCAGCGGTGACGGAGTTTTTTTATATTTAACTGAATCATTAAGAAGCTGTCAGCAATGTTCAGATATTCAAACAGGCTGCACAGCTAACTGAGCAGATCAAAACTGACTGTAAAAGCAGTACCTTCTTCCCTGCTGCTGTTCACGCTGATTTTTCCGCCAGAAAGCTCTGTCATGCGCTTTACTATCGGCAGTCCAAGCCCGTGACCCTCATGGCTGCTTCTTGTTTTATCTCCGCGGTAAAAACTTTCAAAAATATGCGAAAGCTCATCTGCCGGGATAAAGCTCTGTTTGTTATGCACACAGAGAAAAGCTGCTTTCTTTACCCTTTTTACCTCTATTTCTACGGACCCGCCCTCAGGCTCATATTTTAGCGCATTTTCAAGAAGTCCGCTGCAGATTCTCTTTATATGATCATCTGATGCAAGAATACTGACGTTTTCTTCAATTGCAGAGTTTACAGTTATTCCGTTTTCATATGCAACGGATTCAAGCTGCAGAACAGCCTTCTCTGCTGCCGAGGAAAGCGAAACACTCTCACGCTCTGATGGTTTGTCATCAGCTTCAAGCCTTGAAAGCGTAAGCATTTCATTTATCATATTCCGCATTTCCTTTGCTGCCGTATCTGTACTTTCAATCCACTGAAGATTATCACCGATTTTTGTCTGAGGATTTGATTTAAGTATACTGTTATTTGCAAGGATCACTGTTACAGGGGTTTTGAGATCATGGGAAATATTCGTAACAAATCTGCGTTCCATTTCGATAGCCTTTTCCATAGGCTTTGCAGCTATCCTTGAAAGTTGCATACTTATCAGATACAGCATTCCGATTATCACAAGAAAAACTGCTAACAGTATCAGCGATATCCTGACAATATTTGAATAAATATACCATACATCTGTCATTGCTATTTTATATGTCCCGTTCTCTGTATGCTCTTTATAATAAATGATGCCGAAGTCCTTCAGTTCCCCGAAGCTTTCTCTTGCAGACACTATTGCCCTGAATATTTTTTCATCCGGTATTTCATCCGCCTTTTCAATAGACAGGGCAGTTATTTTCCCGGTTTGAGGAAAATAAAAATAGGTGAATATATTATCATCTGTTATTTTTATTTCAGGATTTTTCTTTTCCTTCATTTCATGCCGGTTTACTGAGCCGTCCCTTGCTGACGAGGATTCCGGCTGCTGCGGTTTTTCAGGACGTGCTGCATTATCATTTTTATTCTGCTCATCCCATACCTGCGAGAAATCCGAACGTTTTTCAGGCAGCTCACCGTCAAAAGCAGTTTTACCCTGAGGAGAATTCCAGGGCTTGACTATCATCGACATGACATTTTTCAGCTCATCATAGCTGCTCGAGTAAAGCTCATAGCCGATATATATGAATGCAAGCAGAAGAACAAGTCCGACTGTAACCATATTCAGGATAATAAAATTCTGCCTGTATTTTTTTAACATCCCCCCGCCTCCATACGATAGCCGAGCTTCTGTATTTTTCTCAAAGAAACGGACGAATTCAGATATTTGAGCTTTTTCCTTATGAATGAAATATATACCTCAACATTATTATCTGTAACGTCAGATTCAAACCCCCACACATTAGCTATTATCGTTTCTGTGCTGACAGTCATTTTCGGATTATAAAGAAATACCTTCAGCACCTCAAATTCCTTATGGCTAAGCTGAACTGCCTCGCCCTTACAGCTCAGCGAAGCAGAATTCAGGTCGAGCGAAATATCTCCGAAATCTATTTTATTCATTATAACTCCGCCCGTTCTTCTGGTGAGTGCGCCTACTCTTGCGATAAGCTCATCAACATCAAAAGGCTTTGTCATATAATCATCAGCACCGCTGTTAAGACCTGAAATTTTGTCCGGCTTAGCTGTTCTTGCTGTAAGCATAAGTACAGGTGTTCCGATATTTTTTCTGCGAAGTGTCCTGACGACCTCAAACCCGTCAAGCCCCGGTATCATTACATCGAGTATTATCAGATTATAGGCTGTTGAACCGGCATATTCAACAGCTGACAATCCGTCATAGACTGCATCCACAAAATATCCCTGCTGTTCAAGCAGTTTTTTCACCGCATTTGAAAGGGATAGTTCATCTTCAACAAGCAGTATCTGCATAATTTTCCTCCTTAATGTTCAGGTGCTCCAAAATACACTCTGACATCTGTTCTGGTCCTTTAATCCTGAGCGGCTGATTTTCAGCCTGATTTAACAGCTACATTATATCATAATTATCTGTTAAATTGATATCGTTTAACAAAAAGTTCATAAATTGTTATCATAATTTATAAAACATTTAAGTGGTTTTTAAGAAGCATTTTTTAAAATGAAATTAAAGTAAATAATCATTCAGGGAGGGATTCTTTAATGCAAAGAAAATTTAAAAAAGCAGTCACCGTTTTTCTGACAGCTGCTATGATAATGTCAACAGCTGCTGTCGGATGCACAGCCTTATCTGTCAGCGCTGCTTCTTCTATGTCATTCAGCTACAAACAGCTTTCCGGCAGTTCGGCTGTTATCAACTGCAGCTGTGATGTCGTTTATGCCAGCGTTGATAATCCGGCACTTGCATCA
>ONRO01000129.1 GCA_900320235.1 uncultured Eubacteriales bacterium | reverse complement strand
TAGGCAGTGCCAAGCTTGTCCTCAAGACTGATACGGGCAAAAAACACCCTGTAATTGTTTGCTGTCAGCATATCATAGATTTCCTGTGCTATTACACTATCAACCGTGCGGTTTCCGGCATAGTCCGTTTCCTTGTAGCAGATAAAGATGTCATAAGGTTCCTCTTTGACTGATATCTCAAGAATACCCTTCTGAATCCCGTCAATGGTTTTTGCCTCCTCACGAAAATAAAAAAAGCTTATCAGAATACTATTCCAATAAGCTTTTTTACTTTCAGGATGTTAATTATCACAGCTGTCTCAGCATTATGCTGAAACAGCTGATTTCCTATTAACAAATTCTCCTGTATTTTTACTGTACAGCGTAATTGCCGAAGTTCATCTGAGCGTTTACATCATTATTTCTTTCTGAATTCCTTTATCACCCAGTCGTAATCAGAAATATCATATTCTGACTTGCAGAAAGGACAATGCTTTTCTCTTGCTGCATCAAAACTCGAACCGCAGTTTTTGCATTCAATCTTATGAATTGAAAAACCATAATCGGTTTCTGCATGAATACTCTTGTATACAAGAAGATTGAATACCTCAGACTTTTTTGAAACACGATGCCCTTTACAGCTGTATGTATACATACGGACATCCATATCTACATATGCATAATCATTTTCTATGTAATAATTCCTTGCATTCACAAATCCGAAATACGTCATATCAATGATATCCTTACACTGATTCTCAGTCGGTCCGCCGGAATAAACAGCACAGTTTTCATAATCGTTACTATATACCATCGTTCTGATCAGATAAATCAGCTTTCCGATAAAATGATCCAGTGTAAAATTCTTTTCAAAGCCTCTCATAAATTCAGGAAGCTTGCGCTTTGTTCTGACAAGGCGGATAAGACTCGGAATATAGAAAATAGTGTACATCAGAACATAAATGATATTTGCTGCTAATTTCAGAATAAAACCGGAGATAGCTCCGACTACCACACATCCTGAAAGCCATGCTCCCTGAATGATTTTCGCTGTCATATCATCAGACATAAATACTGTTTTAAGTGTATCGAAATTCATAAATCCGTAAATACACAGTACTATCAGGATTCCAAGAAGTGAAAACGGCAGGACAGAAGAATTAATTGTTCCCTTTGTACTGCGGTCATAATAATTTGTTATTTTCGGAAAAAGATCAGACATCAAAAACCTGGTTTTGCAGAAAGGACATCCGGAAAGCAGCTGTTTGACAGTGCTTACTGCACCGCAGTTCGGGCAGACGTATGATTCATTTTTATTCTGATTGATAAGCCAGATAGCATTCGCATACATAGTTTTCTGAAGCTTTTCCCTTTTTCTTACTTTTCCGCCGACCAGATATTCCGTTTTGCTTTCCGCAATATAAAACGGCATTCTTGTAATATAGCGTGTGTCCTTATCAAGCTTTATTGCACTGCCGTTAATTGCAGAATCTGTGTCGTAATCATAACGGATATCGGAATTTTTTTCATTCAGTCTTTTGCTTTGCAGGGATGCTGTATATTTCAGGTCAGCCGAAGCAAGCTTAGGATACTCTCCTTTTCTGATATCGGAGGAATTAAGCTCTCCGACAAATGTTTTCAGAAGCTCTCTGGATTCCTTGTCATAATCCTTTTCCTTAACATTATTCTGTTTTTCAGTCATTTTTCTACTCCTTAATATTCAGTAATTTTATTCTGTCATGCACTCTGCATTCCTTTTCAGGCTGAAAATTTGAAATGCATTTTTCATAACACAGAGATCTGCATGTTCCTTTTTTCTGAAACTAATGCTCAACACACAGATATCCGAACGAAAGAGTTTCAATTTGCTGTGTACGGGTCTGTATGCGGCTTAAAAAAATTTACTGCTCCGGCAATTCATCTGTAATACCCTGCAAGCATAATCAGCTCAGGTACGATCACATCATTGTTTCGTAATCCGTAAACAAGTTTTCGCTTGTCAAAGCCTGACATTCAACTTCAAAATACCACCATTTCAAATTTTTACAGAAAACCATTCTTTAAATAACTGCAAAATACTTCTGTTTCATTTTCCTCTCATAATTTCAGCTAAAAGGTTTAATCTGCAATTTTACCATATTTTTCACTATTATACAAGTCACACCCATCGTCACCGCCGGTGTGCCGGCAGCGTGCCGCTGCACCCTTGATTCACGTCTTTTATAGCCTGAAAAAGTTTTACTCCGGCACCGCCCGGCTTTTTGAGCCTGAACTGCTGATATT
>ONRO01000133.1 GCA_900320235.1 uncultured Eubacteriales bacterium | reverse complement strand
GTCAAATAGCAGCAGTTCTTTATCATTTTTTTCAGACAGGTGTGTTACGTGTTGACCGGCAAGTTTTCTTTCACTTGCTTTTCCTTGTTCTAAAACAGCATCGATAACGATATTGTTGAGAACGTCGCACATACATGAACAAAGTGCTTGCGTTTGATCGGTTGAAAACGACAATACACCAAATTCGGATACTGTTTCAGGATGATATGGCAAATTGATTTTCGAGCCATCTATTGCACACACTCGGTACCCGCGGTACTTCTTTACTTCAAAATTGTCATAAAACTCTGTAACGGAAGTATTCTGCAAAGATCTGAACGCTTCCCACTTTTTTTGCTAATCTTGATTGTTGAAAACTTTTTGAATTTTTTTGCTTTTTCCTATTGACTTTTAATAGTTAGTCTTTGTAAAGGCTGGCGTAACTTTTATACATTGGCTACCGACTCAGCAACTCTGAAAGGCTGACGAAACTTTTAAAATTCGACCATGTTCACACAAAACTGATTGCTGTAACCCCGATGTCTGAGGGCGAAATAATACTGCTAATCAGGTTCTGTAAAAGAAAAGCATGATAGCTTGATGTACTTTTATCCTTAGCTGAAAAAAATTCTTTGTAAACCTGTTTCTCCCGAAAAAAATATTGATAAGTTGTTTTTTTTAATACTATTATTCTTATAACACTGGTAATTAATTCCGTTTTGTTGTATAATAGTAAATGAAAAGGTATTATTTTGATTAAGGATTGTAAAACAATATGGTTTGTGCCCGGTCAGACGGCATAATATCTGCAAATGAAAAAAATAGAAAAGTCTGTTTCAGTGCTGAAAGTAAATAATGAATTATTGTTTTGTATCAGGAGTTTTTTTGGTTTTGCAATCAACTGTTATTGTTAAATAGGGGAGGTTGTTAAAATGAAATTCAATGTGAATTATATGGCGCTCAGAAATAATATTATTAATAATCTTACAGAATCACAGCTTAAAATAGGTTATAGCGAAAATGCGGTCACACTTAATTTTACAGAGGATTCGCTCCATAAACTCATGCTTCCTGCAGAAAATGAGAGTATAGAAGAGGCTTTTGAACAATTTGCTCAGCTTGTCAGCCCCGAACTCGGAAAGCTTACTCTTGAACCATTTGAAGGAAGATATGCATTGACTATCCCTGTGGAGGGAGTGCGCTTTGTGCATGAAAAAATAAAACCTAATCCTTTTCTTGTGGAATTTATTACGGCAATAAAAACTCCGTTCACACTTAATAGTATTGAAGATGTTCTTTCTGTTTTTAATAAATATTCCAGCAGGGTTGTGTGTAAAAAAGTTAATAACAGCGAGTTTCAGTACTTTTTGTATTTTGCAGACGGAATCCCGGATGATTTCATTTATTGTATAGATACAAATTTCGCTACAATAAGCTATCATCGGTTTACTCAGGACGACTTTCTCTCAATGGGATATATTCTCTGAATCCTGTGCGGCGGCAATATTTACAATATTGTACTGTTCCGGGATGATAGTATTATTTTCAATGTCTATTGACAAAGTTTATGCAAAAATTTATAATTACTTATGTAAGAAAATTCCGGCTCCGCCCTGTTTCTGCAACAGGGCGGAAAATAATAATTGCCGGAAAAATTCAGTAAAAAATAAAGGAGTGCTTTGAATGAATCTCACCGGTCTTACAGCCGAAGAGGTCGAAAAGAGCCGTAAAGAATACGGTACTAACGACCTGACACAAATTCCACCTGAGCCGCTGTGGAAAAAATTCCTCAAGGGCTTTGCAGATCCAATGATAATCATACTTCTTGTAGCTCTTGCAATACAGGTTGTTCTGTTTTTTCTGGGGAAATCAGACTGGTATGAGCCTGTCGGAGTGCTAATTGCTATCCTTATCGCAAACGGCGTTTCATCAGTGAGCCAGCATAAGCAGGAGGGCAAGGCAAGCGCACTCAAGGCAGAGGAGGAAGCAAAGGAAACAGCTAAGGTCCTTCGTGACGGTCAGCTCCATGAAATACATGTGAGTGAGCTTGTTGTAGGTGATATAGTTTATCTTCAGTCGGGTGATAAGATCGCAGCTGACGGCGAGATGATCGAGGGCGAGATCAAGGTCGATCAGGCAGCATTGAACGGTGAAACCGAGGAGGCTGAAAAGAAAGCTGCAAACGGCAGTGAATATGATACAATGGATCTTCTCAATAAGCATTATATCTACCGTGGTACAGTCGTTTGTGCAAATGAGGGATATATGCAGACCAAGGTTGTCGGAGATAAGACAATGTTCGGCCAGCTTGCACTTGAGGTTCAGGAGGAAACAAGAGCAACTCCTCTTCAGCTCAAGCTTTCAAAGCTTGCAAAGCAGATCTCAACTTTCGGATATATCGGCGCAATACTTATTATAGTTGCTGTAATTGCAAAAACACTTATTACAGGAAATCTTCCTGCTGACGCTTTCGGATGGGTTCAGCTCATTATTGAAGCTGTTACAGTTGCAATCACGGTTATCGTCTGTGCAGTACCTGAGGGTCTGCCGATGCTGACTTCAGTGTTGCTTTCATTCCAGAGTATGAAAATGGCAAAGGATAATGTCCTTGTAAGAAATATCAACGGCCTTGAAACAGCCGGAAGCCTTAGTATCCTTTTTACAGATAAGACAGGTACAATTACAGAAGGCAAGCTTTCAGTAATGGAGGTTACAACAGGAAACGTCAGGACGTTCAAGACACTTGATGAGATTCCTGCAAAGCTAAGACTCGATATTCTTACAGGTATCGGAACAAATAACTCTGCCTCTGTTTCAGACGGCGAGGTCATAGGCGGAAACAGTACAGACCGTGCACTTATGGCATTTATAGATAAGGGAAAGTTCTATGATAAACTTCCGAAAGAGGATGTCAAGGATTTTAACCCGTTTGACTCTGCAAAGAAATATTCAAGCCTTACAGTAAAAAGAGAAAACGGCTCGGTTACATATATCAAGGGCGCACCTGAAAAAATACTTTCAAGATGTACAAAGTATATCGACGAAAACGGAAACGAAAAAGAGCTCGTTGAAAAGAATTACATGACAACCTATATCAACGGTCAGGCAGCACGTTCAATGCGTCTGCTTGCAGTTGCAAGGGCAGAGGGCGAAAGCGGCGACGGCGATCTTACACTTATCTGTGTTCTCAGTATCCGTGATAATGTAAGAAAAGAAGCAGCCGATGCTATCAAGGAAGTTAAGGCAGCCGGAATTCAGGTCGTTATGATAACCGGCGACAGAAAGGAAACAGCTGTTGCAATCGCAAAGGATTCAGGTCTTCTGACTTCAAAAGACGAGGTTGCACTTACTTCAGCAGAACTTGCAGAACTGAGTGATGACCAGGTCAAAGAAATCCTTCCGAAGCTCAGAGTCGTTGCAAGAGCACTCCCGATGGATAAGAGCCGCCTTGTAAGGATAGCTCAGGAGCTTGATATGGTTGTCGGAATGACAGGTGACGGCGTTAATGACTCGCCAGCACTCAAAAAAGCTGATGTCGGCTTTGCAATGGGCAGCGGCACAGAGGTTGCAAAGGCAGCCGGAGATATCACTATTCTTGACGATAACTTCCTTTCAATCAAAAAGGCAATTCTCTACGGCAGAACAATGTTCAAGACTATCAGAAAATTCCTTGTGTTCCAGCTTACAGTAAATGTTGCGGCAGTAATGATGTGCTTTATCGGTCCGATACTTGATATAAACAGCATTTACAGTCCTGTTCTGACGGTTGTTCAGCTTCTTGTGATTAACCTTGCGATGGATACCCTCGCAGCAATCGCATTCGGCAGCGAACCGCCTCTTGAGGAATATATGGCAGAAAAGCCGATTCCGAGAAATGCCGGTATTGTCAATAAAGCAATGCTCGCAGAGATCATTATTTCTGCAGTATATATCATGACAGTCTGCCTTTCAATACTCTTTGTTCCGTTCATTACAAACCTTTTTGTTGATTCAACAAGAGACCTCACACCGGATAATATCTATTATCTGAAATCGGCATTATTTGCGACATTCATGATGTCAATAGCATTCAACGGATTCAATGCAAGAACAGAAAGCATCAACCTGTTCAAGGGTCTTTCACAAAATAAAAACTTTGTACTTGTAATGCTCGGAATACTGATACTTCAGTTTGTATTCGTAACCTTCGGCGGAGATTTCCTCAGCGTTCGTCCGCTCATCCCCTATGCATGGGGACTGTGCGCAATAATGGCGCTGCTTGTTATCCCGATAGATATCGTCCGCAAGCTGATCGTATCAATAGGCAAAACCAAAAAAGAACTTGCAGAATAAAAACTGCAGAAATGATAACATCTGCTGTGGTCAGGAAATAATTCCGGACTGCAGCAGCTGTGTTATGCAAAAGCATGGATAAAAAGAAAATGAGGATGAAAAGATGATTTATAACAATATTCTTGAGGCAATGGGACATACACCCATGATAAGACTCGGACGTATGAATAAACCAGGAAATGCTCAGATACTTGTAAAATTCGAGGGATTGAATGTCGGCGGCTCGATAAAGACGAGAACAGCATATAATATGATAATCAATGCTGAAAAAGAGGGAAAAATAACCCCCGATACAATAATCGTTGAGCCGACAAGCGGAAATCAGGGAATAGGACTTTCACTTGTCGGAGCAGTCAGAGGCTATAAGACAATAATAATAATGCCTGATTCAGTCAGCGAGGAAAGAAGAAAGCTTGTAAGGCATTACGGAGCACAGGTCATACTGATACATGATGACGGTGATATAGGCAAATGTATTCAGAAATGTCTTGATACTGCAATGGAAATGGCAGCAAAGGACCCGAATGTTTTTGTACCGCAGCAGTTTGAAAACGAAAACAATACCTTTGCACATAAATACTATACAGCACTTGAGATATTAGAGCAGACAGCAGGAAAGATAGACGGGTTCTGTTCAGGCATAGGCACAGGCGGAACCATTACAGGAATCGGAGAAACACTGAAAAAGCAGTATCCGGACATGGAAATATGGGCGGTAGAGCCAGAACACGCTGCGATACTTGCAGGCGGAACAGTGGGCACACATCTTCAGATGGGAATCGGCGACGGTATCATTCCGACGATCCTGAACAGAGAAATATACGATCATATTCACATTGTAACAGATGAAGACGCAATTAATACCGCAAAGCAGCTTGCAAGCCTTGAGGGTATCATGTGCGGAATTTCAAGCGGAACAAATGTTGCGGCAGCATTGAAGCTTGCAGAAAAGCTGGGTGAGGGAAAAACAGTTGTCACAATACTTCCTGACACAGCCGAGAGATATTTTTCAACACCGCTTTTTGAAGATTGATGAAACTATAATGCATACCTGAGACGTGGCAGCGTATACAGACAGCAAAATATATTTTCAGAAAAAACAGATAACCTCCTTCCCGAACACAAATCAGTGTGACGGGGAGGAGGACTTTTTGTTATCATTATTGCTGAGCTTTTCTTTGACGCTGCTTTGAACAGTATAGAAGCCGAGCTTTGATTTCACCTGAGAATTGTAAAGAGAACTGTAATCATTGAAGCCGGAAAGCTTTTGAGAACTTCCGGATGGAGTGACCTTGTTTACAGGAAGAATCAGATCATCGGTGTTGACCTTGAGAGTGCCGTTTTTCAGCTTCATGACATTATTGAATCGGCAGCTTGTCCAGTAAGTGAAGCTTTTGTTTTTTCCGCCTGAGCTGTACTGAGCGGTGACCTTGTAAACGAGAAAAAGCATATGATCCTGATCGTCAGAAGGAAGCCAGCTGTTTCGTGATGGCTGACCGTTTTTCAAAGTCATAAGAATCATACCCTGATACTCGGTTTTTGACTGCATATCGGCAAGCTCCTGACCGATAGCCTTTTCAGATTCATCGAAAAGATGTTTCATAGTGATCTCGTCAATATCGCTGAGCTTTGTCAGATAAGTTCCCAGACCGGTGACAGTAAACTGCTTCATAGTAGTTTCAGCTCTCAGACCGTATTTTTTCTCGCAGTATTCGTTAAGTCCGTATCCAAATGGTGCTTCAACAGTGACAGTAACAGTTTCTCCCTCGGAAAGCCCCTCGTCCCTGTTAAGAGTATAGCGAAGATCCATATCGCCCTTGTATTCTGAGCTTGCAGTACCCTCGCCTGAAACACCGTAAAAATGTACGCTTACATCAGAAAACGGGTCGAAGCTTTTAAGCTCAGGAAGACCAGATACAGTAAAAGAAGATTCTGTTGCAGTCAGTACAGAGCCGATGGTATTCAGACAATAGTCCTGAAGATCATTTCCGTAAGGTGCAGATATTGTCACATGTATTATGTCGCCGTTTTTAAGATTGTCAGTCTTGTCAAATGTGTAAATAAGCGGATATCTTGAGTTGAATTCAAGAGTTCCGTTTCCGTTGAAGCCGGTGTATGATAAAGTAAGATCACTGAAGGGATCGGTGATACTGGTATCTGTAAGCTTTTCAACTGTATAGTTTCTGCCGCTGATGCTTATTCCGGAAGCCGCAAGTGTCTGAATGGAATTATCGGCTGCAGAAATGTCCCATCTCAGTTTTACAGTATCTCCGTTTTTAAGACCGCTTGTTTTGCTGAAGCTGTATTTGTCGTTGACGTTGTTGATAATGAGATCAGCAAGTGAAGACGGATTTATTGTTTTGTTTCCTGCACCGGAGGGATCAGAAGAAGAATCCGGAAGTTTGTTTTCACAGTCGCTGCGGAATCTGACTGAATCAAAATGGGCATCAAGCTCACCAAAGCCGTTGAAGCCGTTGTATTCAATAACGATATAATCTGAAAGCTCGAGTTTAATATTATCCCTGCCCGTTGTGACGAGAATAACAGTTATGACAAGCATAGCAGCGGCGATTGCAAATGTTGTGAACGCAAGAAGATCGGGGGTGATACGTTTGTTTTTATTATCTGAGGAAACGTAAGAATTCATCAGATCGGTATATTTTTCTGTTGTAAAGCTATCATTTTTAGAATCAGACAGTCTGATACACTCCTGACACAGAGACTGACCCTTTTTGATTTTTCTTCCGCAGATTCTGCATTTCAAAACAAACACACCTCCCGGTAATGGATTTTCGGCTGCGGGAAAAAGCCACTCATGCAGTTTCAGATAATAATCAATCATATAACGAATTATTCTATAAGCCATTATATAATAAACCGACCTTATCGTCAACCCACCGCGTGCCGGCAGCAGCGTGACGCTGCACCCTTGATTCACGGCTTAGTCAGCCTGAAAAAGTTTTACTCCGGAACCGCCCGGTTTTTTTGAGCCTGAACTGCCGATATAAATTCTTCTTTAAAAGAAAATGAACATTTCTACAATTAATTACTCCTGAGCCAAGCTTCTCAAGCGAGCCAACTTTCAAAGTTATTATGCGTAATAAAGCCGCTACGCTCACACAAGACTAATCTCCTCTGTTAGTTCTGATTTCTGAGTTCAATCTTCTCAGGCGAGCAACTTACCGGGTTATCAGCATAACAAAGCCGCCCACGCTCACCCGAAGCTAAACGCTGTTAAAGAAATAAGCGAGCACGCCGAAGGCAGCGCAGCGTGGGAAAGCGTATAAAGTAAGCGAGCACGCCCACCGCAGGCGGTGGGCAGCGCAGCGGGGTCGGGGTAGAGTTAAGGAGGAGAGATTTCAAAAGAGAGGGACCTTAAGAGGAGGGGCC
>ONRO01000370.1 GCA_900320235.1 uncultured Eubacteriales bacterium | reverse complement strand
TTATAAATTGCCTACCGACTCAGCAGCTCTGAAAAGCTGACTAAACTTTTAAAAATTCTCCATCTTCAAAAAAAGACCAATCCTTACGAACTGGTCTTTTTTATTATTCAGTTATCTTCCTTTGAATCCATGTACACAGGTCATATAATTATATCTGTACATACTGTAATTATTCTCAGGATCCATTCCGAAGAAATAATGCATCACTGCTTTGTCTTCACCAAGACAGTTTCTTTCAACCTGAGGATCAAACAGATAATGCTTTCCGTCAATTTCAACATCAGCCCAGTAATGTCCGTCATAACCTCCGGCAGACATTGCCACATCACCGTATATCTGATTTGCTTCATAGCCGAGTCTTCTCATCATCACTACAAATGCAGCTGAGAAATTCTCACATGTGCCAAGCTGATCTTTGAGTATGCAGTATGAAAACTCTGCTATTTCCTTATCTTCATCACTGTAATATCCGTCTATGCTTACAGCCTTGTAACCGTCATAACCATATGTGCAGTTCTGAGCAAGATAGTCATAACATGCCTGAACCTTTTCGGAATTTGACATTCCATCAGTAAGTATTTCTGAGAAAATTCCGTCTATCATATCATCTATCGGCTGATAGTTTGTTTTTAATGGATTCAGACTTGCATTGTCAAGTGCATTTGTTACAGAGTACATATCAGGATATATACAGCTGTTTCTGCTGCCAAGTACAATTACTTCAAGTTTTCCGACATTTCCGCTGTCGTCTTTGATATAGATGTTTGTATTTCCGTTACCGATAGCTGTAACTGTTCCGTCTTCGCCTACTGTTGCAACAGAGTCATCACCTGATGAATAGCTCACCGTACCCGAGGACGATCCGCTCAGTTCTATACTGTAATTATCCCCCGGATCAAGAACAGCTACATTATTTGTCAGACTTATCATATTATTATCAGTGTAAACTATGGTATTGTCTGTTGAAGCAGTCCACGGTGTGCCGTCAGGTGCTGTTGTATGTCCGCCGCCTGTATTGCTTCCGTTCCAGTTATTATTATCATCAGAGCTGCTTACTCTTCCGCTTGTATTTTCATTCGTATTATCTGAATCCTCGCTGTATGTTTCACCGTCAGCTTCATTGCTATTGCGCTGCGGCTTGTTCTTTACAACGATCTTACATGACTTTTCTATTCCGTTATAGGTCCTTGCTGTAACCCACGCAGTGCCCTCTGCAACTGTTGTGAAAGCGCCTGCGCCTTCAGTTTTTGTCATTTCTACAATACTGCTGTCGCTCGAACGGAATGTTTTTATGCTTGACGCAGCACCGTCATTTACATCACAGGTCAGCGTGTAATGCTGTCCTGTTGTAAGCTCCAGAGTATTCTTTGAAAGACTGACTGATTCAGGAGCCTTTTTTACAATTATCTTACAGCTTGATTCTTTTCCGTTATAAGATCTTACTGTAACCCAGGCTGTTCCCTCACTGACTGCCTTGAATTCACCTGCCCAGTCAGTTCTTGTCATGCGGATTATTTTGTTGTCGCTTGAGCGGTAAGTTCTTTTTGCAGCGCCTGTTTCAGCAGGAATTGCTGCGCCAAGCCTGAATGATTCTCCGACACCCAGAGTTATTTCAGCTCTTGAAATAGTTATTTTTTCAGGTGCTTCCTTTACGGTTATCTCACACGATGCCTCTCTGCCGTTATAAAGCTTTACAACAGCATATGCAACCCCGGGTTTTACAGCCTTGAATTCACCCTGCCAGTCAGACTTTGTTACCTTGAGTATATCCTGATCGCTCGAGGTGAATATTCTTTTTGCTGCCGCTCCGTTAGGAATAACTGCGCTCAGCTTATAGCTTTCTCCTACACCAAGAGTCAGCTCATACTTATCAAAGGATACAGAATCAGGTGCATCTTTTACAGTGAGCTTACATTCAGAAACATTTCCGTTTTCGTCATAAGCCTTGACAGTAGCCGTGCCATTTGAATTTGCCTTGATCTTACCGTCTGTTACCTTTACGATCTTTTCATTATCAGATTCCCATTTTACAGCATTGACATTGGTTTTCAGCTCATAGCTTTCGCCCTTTCCGAGTGAAAGGGATTCTTTATTGAGCTTGATAATATCGATCTTCTTTTCCGGTTCAGCCGTTTGTTTTTCTTCATTTTCAGCGGTGCTGCTTTGCTGTTTTTTCTGAGCAAACACCTTTGTTTCATCTGAACTTTCATCATGTGCATAGATAGCGGTATTTTTTTCAAGCTCAGAAACCACTTTATCCGAGCTGAGCGAATGACCTGCAACCGCAATACCACCGATCAATACGGTTGTCAGCATGATCATCGCAGTTTTTTTCAATAAATACATATTCTTTCTTGCCCCTTATAAATTATGGATCCTGTGATTTTTCATACGGTAAAAACTGGATACTATCTTATACTTCACGATCATTAGTCGAAATTATTATAACTTATTAAAAGAAAAGTGTCAACAGAACAAATGCATAAAAATAGCTTATAATGCGGTTTTTAAAATAGCAAGAATGCAACCGTCTTATATCTCGCAACATTTTGCAGCCATATGCTCAAACTGTATAACCTCTCTTTTCACACTTATAATAATGCTGAACGGCGGCACAGGAAAACTCCCCGTACCGCCATTCTATACCAAAGCGAATAATCTGTAATTTTATTATTTATCTACCTTAGGAAGCTTTTCAAAACCCTTTTCAAGTTCTTCATCAGTCGGGATATAATCCTTCATAGTTCCCTCATGGAAAGCACTGTATGCTGTCATATCAAAATAGCCTGTTCCTGTCAGACCAAAGAGAATTGTCTTTTCCTCGCCTGTTTCCTTGCATCTGAGAGCCTCGTCGATTGCACCCTTGATTGCGTGTGATGACTCAGGTGCAGGAAGTATAGTTTCAACTCTTGCAAACAGCTTTGCTGCTTCAAATACAGCGGTCTGCTCATAGGAAACAGCTTCCATAAGACCGTCGTGATAAAGCTTTGAAAGTATCGGTGACATACCGTGATAGCGGAGTCCGCCTGCATGGTTTGCTGACGGGATAAAGCTGCTGCCGAGCGTATACATCTTTGCCATAGGAGTAACCTTGCCTGTATCGCAGAAGTCATACGCATATTTTCCTCTTGTAAAGGACGGGCATGATGCCGGTTCAACTGCCACAATGCGGATATTTTTGCCGTCAACGATCTTATCACGCATAAACGGTGATATAAGACCGCCGAGGTTTGAACCGCCGCCTGCACAGCCGATAACTACATCCGGATATTCCTCAAGGATCTCCATAGCCTTTTTAGCCTCAAGTCCGATGATTGACTGATGAAGAAGAACCTGATTAAGAACAGAGCCCAGTACATAGCGGCAGCCTTCTGTTGTAGTTGCCTTTTCGACAGCCTCTGAAATTGCACAGCCAAGGCTTCCTGTTGTACCCGGATTTTCTTCAAGTATCTTTCTGCCGACCTGAGTTGTGGTTGACGGGCTGGGGATAACGTCTGCATCGAATGTCTGCATTACTGCCTTTCTGAAAGGCTTCTGCTCAAATGAGCATTTTACCATGAATACTGTAAGCGGGATTCCGAAATATGCACATGCCTCTGAAAGTGCTGTACCCCACTGACCTGCACCTGTTTCAGTTGTAAGAGATGTAAGTCCCTGCTTTTTAGCATAATATGCCTGAGCGATTGCAGAATTCAGCTTATGACTTCCTGATGTATTGTTACCCTCGAATTTATAATATATCTTAGCAGGTGTGCCAAGCTCTTTTTCAAGATTGTATGCACGGATAAGCGGTGACGGACGATATATCTTGTACATCTCAAGGATTTCCTCGGGAATATCGACATAACGTGTTTCGCTGTCCATTTCCTGATGAGCAAGCTCCTTGCAGAAAATCGGATAAAGATCTTCTTCCCTGAGCGGCTCAAGTGTTGCGGGATTGAGCAGAGGATCAGGCTGTTCCTTCATATCTGCACGAAGGTTATACCACTGTGTGGGCATCTGATCTTCTGTAAGATAAAATCTGTACGGTATTTTTTTTGACATATCTGACTGCTCCTTTGTTATTTTTTCATTTCCTGATTTATTACCTGAGATGATTCATCATACAGGCAAAAAAGCATTTACGGATATTGTCTGAGAAAAGAACATATCTATTCATAACATTTGTCCGTTAATGCTGCTATACTTTAGCACATAAAAGCTTTAAAATCTGCTGTGTTAATATTATAGTTTATCAATAGGTATTTGTCAACTATTTTTACTGCTTCAGAAAGCG
>ONRO01000126.1 GCA_900320235.1 uncultured Eubacteriales bacterium | reverse complement strand
TGATGATATTAAACTGTATTATATGAAACAGGTTAATCGTAAAGAGTTTACTTTTATTTTCAGAATGATAGCTAATCTGTTTCGTTCCTTACATATATTTTTCAGGGAAAAACCGGACGTAGTGATTACAACAGGTGCAATGGCTATGATACCGATGTGCCTGATCGCTAAGATGTTCAGAAAAAAACTGATCTTTATTGAAAGCTTTGCAAAGGTGACTTCACCGACGAAAACAGGAAAGCTTATGTATAAATTTGCAGACAGATTCTATGTACAGTGGGAATCAATGCTGGAAATATATCCCGATGCTATCTATCTTGGCGGAATATATTGAGGAGAACTATATATGATTTTTGTTACACTTGGCTCTCAGAAGTTTCAGTTCAACCGTCTTCTCAGAGCTATTGATATGCAGATCGGCAGCGGAAAGATAAAAGATACCGTATTTGCTCAGATCGGATACAGCGATTATGTTCCGGAAAATTTTGAATATAAGGATTTCCTTGACAGGAATGAATTTTTATTTATGCAGGACAAATGTGATATTATTATTACTCATGGCGGAACTGGTGCAATTGTCAGTGCACTGAAGAAAAACAAAAAGGTAATCGCTGTTGCAAGATTGGAAAAATACGGGGAACATGTTGATGATCATCAGCTTCAGATCATAAGACAGTTTACAAGATCCGGTCTGATCTGTGAATGTAAGGATTGCGATAAACTATCAGAGATACTTGAGCAGGTAAGAAATACGGACTTTGTACAATATGTGAGTAATACCATGACAATAATCAATGATATTGATTCGTTTATTATTTCATCGTTTGATATTAAATGATATTAGCGGCTATTTGCACTTGAATAAATACTAAAACGAGGGATTTGGCAGCAATATGAATGATTTTGACAGAAATACACCTGAACAGGAAATTATTAACAGAGATAAAGTGCTGCACAGCAAAAAGATGTACTGGTTCGGCAGAAGAGCACAGGATATCTTTTTCAGCGGAATTGCCCTGATTGTTCTTTCACCGCTTATGCTTGTGACAGCACTGCTTATTTTTATTGACGATCCGCATGGAAGTCCGATCTTCAGTCAGGTAAGATGCGGCAGGGATAATAAGCCTTTTAAGATGTATAAATTCCGGTCAATGTACTGTGATGCAGAGGAAAGGCTTTCTGAACTGCTTGAAAATAACGAAATGGATGGCCCGGCATTTAAAATAAAGGACGATCCGAGAATTACCAGAATAGGAAAGTTTATCAGAAAAACAAGTTTAGATGAACTGCTCCAGCTATGGAATATCTTCAAGGGGGATATGAGCATAGTAGGGCCTCGTCCGGCTCTTCCAAGAGAGGTCGAGCTTTATAATGAGTACCAGATGCAGAGAATGTATATCCAGCCGGGACTGACCTGTTACTGGCAGATACAGCCAAACAGAAATGATATTTTCTTTGATGAATGGATGGCTCTTGATATGAAATATATTCAGGAGAGAAGCTTTACAGTTGACTGGAAAATAATTTTTCTTACAGTGCGTGCAGTATTCTGCAGACACGGACAATAAGTTTTCCGTTTTTTATTATTCCTGAATGATTCAGCTCTGAACGGATTGTATCCTGAAAAAAGCCGCAGAAGAATGAGGTTCAGGTTTTTTAAAGTAAAATAGTGCAAATGATCAGCCGGAACATATGTTTCCGGCAATAATATAAAAAGGTGTGTTTTTTTATGGGACAGATTACAGTTGAAAAAAATGTCGGAGGAATTGAAGGACTATGCGTAATAACTCCTGCTGTTCACGGTGATAACAGGGGCTACTTTATGGAAACCTACAATGAAAACGATATGAAGGAAAACGGGATCAATATAACCTTTGTTCAGGATAACCAGTCTATGTCAACAAAGGGTGTGCTAAGAGGACTCCATTTTCAGAAGCAGTTCCCTCAGACAAAGCTGGTCAGGGCAATAAAAGGCTCTGTATTCGATGTTGCGGTCGATCTCAGAAGCGGAAGCAGCACGTATGGAAAATGGTTCGGAGTTGAACTGACAGAAGAAAATAAAAAACAGTTTCTTATTCCCCGCGGCTTTGCACACGGTTTTCTTGTTTTGAGTGAAACCGCAGAATTCTGCTATAAATGTGATGACTTCTATCATGCGAATGATGAGGGCGGTCTTGCATGGAATGACCCTGAGATCGGAATAGACTGGGCTTGTCTGGGAGTCATCGGAAAATATAACGGAACAGCAAGCGCTGAAGGCTATACACTTGCAGACGGTACACCGCTCAATCTGAGCGAAAAGGATCAGAAATGGTCAGGGATAAGAGATACATTCAGGTTTGAATAATTAATTCAGTCTGAGCTATGAAACTGATGCCCGGAATCATTTTCCCGGATTCAGAAAATGGTTATAAAGAGATTTTTTACATTTATATTGATACAAATTAAT
>ONRO01000179.1 GCA_900320235.1 uncultured Eubacteriales bacterium | reverse complement strand
TACTTATACCGAATTCTTTCAGGCTTTTACAGCTTCGCTTTCAAGTCTTGGTGCCTCCTGATTCGGGTACATCGAAAATGCAATATTTGTACTGTGATCTGCTATTCTTTCGAGGTTCGTCAGAAGCTCCATAAACAGAGTTCCGACTGTTGCATTACATATTCCCTCACTGAGTCGTTCAATATGTCTTGACTTATATACAGCTGTTTTATCATCGATCTCATCCTCAATACTGCTGACAAGGTCTACCATCTTCTGATCAAAGTGGCTTGATTCAAACATTTTCAGGGAATCATCGATAATATTCGTTACAAGCTTGTTCATGGTTTCTATTTCTTTTGCAGCATCATCACTGAAGGATTCATCCTTTGTGATAAGCATATTCGCAAGCTCGCATATATTCTCTGCATGGTCACCGATACGCTCCATATCACTGACAACATGATAATATGAACCTATCTTCAGTCGGTCGCTGTCCTCAAGATTCAGACCGTTGAGCTTCACTAGGAATGACGTTATTGCCATATTCAGGTAATCTATTACTTCCTCGTTATTCTCTACTTCGGCAATCATTTTGGCATCCTTTTCAAGGAATGCCTTCATTGACAGCTCAAAATTCTTCCTTGCAAGCTTTCCCATTCTGTCAATCTCTTTTGTAACCTGAGATACAGCAAAAGGCGGTGTATTAAGAAGTCGTTCGTCAACATATTTAAGACGGCTCTGCTCTATTTCGTTTTCCTCTTTGCCGCGAATGATAAAGGTAGAAAACTTGTTAATGAGATCAACACCAGGAAGAAGTACAAGTGTCGCAACTATGCTTGATATGATATGTACAAGCGAAATCTGGAACGGAACACTTTGTGTTACAGATTCGATCCATGCATGGAACGGTGTGAACAGTGACACAAGTACAAACAGAAGCGTTCCTATTCCCGTGAACAATACATAGGAAAGTGCAGTTCTTTTCGCTGCTTTCGTAGCTCCTATTGCAGATATAACTGCTGTTACACAGGCTCCTATATGTATTCCATAAACCATATATACCGCATTCGGCAGTGTAAGTGCACCTGCTGCACCGAGTGCCTGAAGTACACCGACAGCTGCGGATGAACTCTGGAGTATCGCTGCAAAAGCTATTCCGAAAAATACACCTACAATAGGATCACTTACTGATGTGATTATATTGCTGAAAAAATCGGACTGAGCAATCGGCTTGAGATTGGCACTCATCGTTTTCATTCCGAAAAACAATATGCCAAATCCGGCTATTATCTGCCCTATATATTTATGGTTATTTTTCTTGCAGAGCATAACCATTATTGCTCCGATAAAAATAGCAATAGGCGCATAATCTGATATCTGTATCGACAAAAGAACACTTGTAACGGTTGTACCGATGGTAGCTCCCATTATAACTCCCATTGCCTGACTCAGATTCATTATCTGTGCATTTACAAAACCTACACACATGACTGATACAGCAGTTGAACTCTGAATAATACCTGTGACTACAACTCCGACAAGGGCACCGAGAAATCTGTTCGTCGTGAGCTTTTCAAGAAGTGTTCTGAGATTTGAACCTGCTGCAAGTTCAAGTCCCTCACCCATCAGTCTCATTCCATACAGAAAAAGACCAAGTCCTCCAAGTGCGAGGATAATTTCCATAATCATTGCGTGATCGAAGGTCATACCAAATCCTCCATATTTCTCATTTATATTTCTTTTCTATTTGTCTTATTCAATCATATTACATATTGCGACGCTTTATATTCTTTTATAGAATTATATTTATTTCTATTTTTAACACAAATAAGATTAAGATATGGATATATTTTTAGCAATATTACAGTCACAAAACCTTACGAAATATATTTTACAATTCGGAAATTAAAAAATATTCCATCTGACCTGGCATTTCACACCAGATAACCTCTGATTATGCTTTCCATTATGTACAATGATCCGGAATAATCATCTGTATTTCACTGAACAAAATATATCATTTTTTGTTGTATTTTTAAAAAAATATCACCGTCCGGACAGGCAGACGGTGATATGAATATTATTTCAGTCTTTTTTTATCCTTTTTTCAGAGAATTCTCCCGGTTCAACAAACATCGTCTGTTGATTAACATAAATCACCATTCCGGGTTTTGAGCCCTGTGGTTTGCTGACATACCTTATTCTGGTAAAATCTACAGGTACCTTTCCGGCTTCTCTTGCCTTGCTGTTATATGCTGCAAGGGATGCTGCCATCAGCATTGCTGATTCGTCAGGCTCTCTGCCTTCGGTAACTATTACAGTATGTGAGCCGGGGATATCCTTCGTATGAAACCAGATATCGTTTTTATCAGATTGTTTCAGCGTCAGCCTGTCATTCTGCTTATTATTCCTGCCCACTAATATACGAAAACCGCTGTCGGAAATATACTCCTTAGGCGGAAGAGGTTTTTCTGATTTGTGTTTCCTTCTGTCCCTTACTCTCAGATATCCCTGTTCAATAAGCTCTTGTCTTATCTCTTCAAGTTCCTTTGTATTTTCGGCTCTGCTTACTGAATCAAGTACAGATGATACATAATCAAGCTCGTTTTCTGCTTTTTCAATCTGCTCTCTGAGAACCTGCTCGGCAGTTTTTGCCTTCTGATAGTTTTTATAGTACCTCTGTGCATTTGCAGCCGGACTCAGAGCAGGGTCAAGTCTGATCTTTAACATTGAAAGGTTTTCATCATAGAAATTCTCAACCTCAACCTCACTGCTGCCCCTTTCTATCTTATAAAGATTAGCCTGAAGAAGATCTCCGCAGATCCTCAGCTTTTCTCTGTCTGCACAGGTTTTCAGCTCCTCAGTCTGAATATATATCTTTTTGATAAGTCTTGAGGCTGCATTTGACAGAAGCTTATTCAGATCTTCTGATTTTGATCTTATGATCTCTGCATTATCCTTTTTTGCATAGTATATATCAAGCAGTTCACTGAAGCTTTCAGCTTCTTTTACTGATCTTCCGCTGCCATACTGCTGTATATGCTCAAATGTAAAATCAATTGGTTTTTTTGTCTGATCTGTGATAATAAACGGCTCTCCGGTACATTCTCTTGCAGCCCTGATATCCCTTTTAAGAAAATAGGAAAGCCTTGTTCGCTTTTCTTCATCAAGTGAATCTGAAAATACATCTGCTCCCCTGCCTGTCAGATATTCGAGTTCCCGGCATATTATCGGTGAAACTCCCTGAATTACTGTAAGCAGAGCTTTAGAAAGCGGTTTTGAACCCGGAAGAGCTTCAACTGCTGCTATTATCTCATCAGCATTATGATCAAGAACGCAGATTTTTGACTGCTTCGGCGGAAGCTCATATTTCATTCCCGGAAGAACAAGCCTCTGTGAAGACATCGATGCGTCTACCCTTTTGACTGAATCTATTATCATCCCGTTTTCATCTATAAAGATAATATTACTGTACTGCCCCATTATTTCAACTGCAAGACACAGTTTCACTGTATCTCCAAGCTCATTCTTACCTTCAAATTCAAGCATGAGCATACGTTCAAGCTCCGGCTGAGTCACAGCCCTGAGTCTTGCCCCTGAAAGCTTTTTTCTCAGAAGCATGCATAACATGGGCGGAACCTTCGGGTTTTCAGGTTTTGCCGCAGTTATATTTATTCTCGGACTGTTTGCTCTTGCAGATATCAGCAACAGCTCGCTTCCCTCTCTTGAACGCATGGACAGAACAAGCTGATCCTTTGTCGGCTGATAAATCTTATCGACCTTACTGTCAATAAGCCTTTGCTCAAGCTCATTTTTTATATGTCTTAAAAATATTCCGTCAAGTGCCATTTTTCCCTCCGCTGTTATCTTACTTCGGTTATTCCTTTGCTACATATTTATTTTTCTGATACAAAGTATTTTATTCCTTCCTTATCGTTTTTTGCTTTTAAAAACTCTGTTCCCGGGAATTTTCCGGAAAGTATGAGCGCAAGCTTGTCAATAATCAGATCTTCACTGCGAAAATGTCCCAGATCAAATACTGATATATTTTTTTCTCTTGCAAACAGTATCTCATGATGTTTTATCTCACCAGTGACAAAAGCATCAGCTCCTGCCTTTGCTGCCTCATATATACCTGATCCCCCGGCACCGCACGCTACTGTGACCTTTTTTATTCTTCCGTTTTTTTCAGTATATCTTAATCCGCTGCAGCTAAGAGAATCGCTTATCATTTCTGCAAATTCTTCTGCAGAAAGCTCATTTTCAAGATCTCCTGTAACAATACAATCATCGTCCGTATGTTCATCAAGTCTCAATCCGATCGTTGATGCAAGTGTATCATTTACTCCGCCAATACAGATATCAAGATTTGTATGAGCTGATATTACTGTTATTCCTGATGTGATGAGCTTATACTGAAGACTGTCAGAATGAACGTTCCTGAGGGGCGAAAATATTATCGGATGATGTGTGATTATCAACGGTATCCCTTTTTCTTCTGCCTCAGCAATTATTTCTGAAGTAATATCAAGCGCAAGCATGACCTTTTCTGCACATTGCTCACTGTTTCCTATCAGCAGCCCTACATTATCAAAGCTCATTGCTGTTTCAAACGGAGCGAAACTATCTATGAAATCATATATTTCCTTTGCTGTTACCATATTAATCACCATTTTCCTCTGTTGCTTCAGAGCACTTTTTTTCAAATTCATCAATAAGAGCTGCAAGTCTTATATATTCTTCTGAAGTGCTTTCAAAACCCTTTATCTTCTTTTTCAGCTTTTCATTGACTACATATATGTATCTTCCGGCCTGCGGGCTATTGTCATCATACAGCTCCCCGACGTACATGAATCTGTCATCACATTCACGTTCCTTTCCGTCAAAGGCACAGAGCATTACTGAATACGTCTTCTTACATGAAATACAGGCTCTTTCACTTATGATCTCAAAACCGCTTCTGCAAAGGTATTTTCTCAGTTCCTCTGCCCTTGTCATTGGCTGAAGTATCAGATGTTTCTTACTGTCCCTGAGCCATGGTGCTGCTTCAATTATTCTGATGATAAGCTCGCTGCCCATTCCTGCGATTACTATATCATCTGCTTCATCCGGTCCGATCTTCTCCAGACCATCTGACAACACTGTTTTTATACTGCTTTCAAGCCCGTTTCTGATTATATTTCCTTTTGCATTTTCAAGCGGCCCGACTCTGACGTCTGCCGCAACAGCTTTTTTTGTCTTTCCGCTTTTTACCAGATATACAGGAAGATAAGCATGGTCTGTACCGATATCCGCAACAGATGCTCCCTCCCTTACAAATTCTGCACATTGTGCAAGTCTTTCATCAAGCTTCAAATCCTACACCTCAATATTACTCTCTGACTAATATAATTAAAGCCGCAGAGTGTTTTCCTCTGCGGCTTGCCCACCTGTGATTTACTGATTAGCTGCAATATGAGCATTAAGCTTGCTTACAAGCTCATCAGCGTCAACGCCGTGTACCATGCAAGCCTGCTCAATTGTTTCGCCTCTTGAAGCAGGACAACCAAGGCAGTGCATTCCGATCTCAAAGAAAAGCGGTGCAGTTGTTGCATCGATATCAAGGATATCTCCGACAATAGTATCTTTTGTAATCTGAGCCATGATCCATTTTCCTTTCTTTTTCAATTATTGAAAAGCTCTGTTTCTGACAGAACTTAAGGTATATCTATTATAATATCCTTAATCTGATTTTTCAATACCAAATCGACAAAAATTATCATTTTATTTATGAGCACCCATTGAATTCCTCATTTCAAAAAGCATATTTATCAGACTTTTCTTATATGGAATGAAATCTCCGCTGTCTATCATTGACATTATTTCTTCTTTTTCTGCCCATGCTACGGCACTGACTTCATCAGGCTGAAGAGTAAGATTCATAATATCAACATTCATCTCTGTAATATAGTAGTCATCAAAGCCGTTTGAAAAATTGATCGTAAATGACGGCCTTAATGATTCTTTATTCATCTTCAGTCCGAGTTCTTCTGACAGCTCTCTGCAAACTCCCTGATAACTTGTTTCACCGCTGATCACATGTCCGCCCAAAGTAATATCCCACAAGCCAGCCCAACTGCTTTTATCGTCTGTTCTTCGCTGTATCAGCATTTTTCCATCACTGCTAAAAACTGCAAGATGAACAACCATCCTGTACATTCCGTCAGGAATTATCTGACCTCGTTCTACCGTTTTGCCTGTCGGCTGCCTGTTCTTATCAAACAAATCGAATTTCTCCATTTTTCATTTCCTTTCCTGATAATCAGTTTTACTCATGAAAATACCGCCCCATCAGGAGCGGTATTCTGATATTCAGATTTTTTCTGCAATTTCCCCCTGTTTTTTATAAATACTATTCTCAGGAACTGTTCCTCTGACCATTGAGAGGGGATATACTGTTGAACCCCTTCCGATTATGGTGCCGGGATTCAGCACACTGTTGCATCCAACCTCAACATTATCTCCGACAATTGCTCCGAATTTTTTCAGCTCAGTGTTTATTTTGCCATTATCATCTGGAATAGTTACCAAACTTCTGTCTGATTTCAGATTTGAAGTTATTGCTCCTGCTCCGAGATGAGCCTTGTATCCGAGAATCGAATCTCCGATATAATTATAATGCGGAACCTGAGCTCCTTCAAATATTATGCAGTTTTTAAGCTCTGTCGAATTGCCGATAACACAACCGCGTCCAACGATTGCACATCCTCTTATAAATGCACAGTGACGTACTTCTGCTTCAGGAAAGATAATGAGCGGTCCGTGAAGATATGCGCTGGGTGCAACCTTTGCGCTCTTTGCAATCCAGATATTTTCATCTTTCTGCTCAAATTCATCTTTATCAAGCGTCGGACCTAATGACATGATAAATTCCGAGATCTTTGGCAAAGCCTCCCACGGATAGGTCAGTCCTTCAAAAATTTTTGCTGCACATGTCTTTGAAAGATCAAGCAGCGCTTCAATCTTTAAATCATCTTTGTTCATTGGCTTATCCTCCGAAAATGTATTATTATTGCCCGGCTCAGAAAGGATAAATCTCTCTTCTGCCGGCCTTATATTGGCAAAAAGCCCGCAGGCTCTGCCGTTTTATGCAGTTCAGATGATAAAATCATCTTCATTGAATTCCTTATAGAATGCCCATCTGTCATCATCGAAATGACCGGCAAGAAATGTAATTGTCCTGGTTTTCTTTTCAATAGCATATTCAGAAAAACTGAACGGCTTATTTGTTTCAGGCTGAAGAACAATATCGCATCTGCCGCTTGATCTCCATTTTTCAGCAAATACATTTATTCCTTCAATACAGAATCTTCTTCCGTCAGAGCTTCCAAGATATGTATATTTTTTCATAATAATCCCCTTTTTTCAATATATGATATTATTACATCAGCAGTTTTTTCTATTCCGAGTTTTCCGCTGTTTATGCACAAATCATAATTAGATGGGTCTCCCCATATACGGTCTGAATAATAATTATAGTAATCAGCTCTGGATTTGTCTGTTCTGTTTATTACTGAGCGTACCTTTTCCATCGGAATACGATAAACTTCCCTGGCATATTTAATTCTATCCTCCATATCAGCATAAACGAACAGCTTTATACAGTCACTTCTGTTTCTGAGAATATAGTCACTGCATCTTCCGACAATTACACATGGCTCTGATGAAACCTTTTTTATAATATCATGCTGAATAAGAAAAAGCTTATCATTTATAGGTATCTGAGGCTCGATATGAAAAGTGGTGTCAAATGTTGCAGCAGCCCCAAGCGACAACGCATACAAAAGACTGTTTGTTGCTTTTTCATCAACCGTCCGGATTACTTCAGGGTCAATACCGCTTTCCTTTGCAGCCATTGTAATCAGTTTTTTATCATAAAATGCTATACCAAGTTTATCAGAAATTTTCTTTCCGATCTTCCTTCCACCGCTGCCGAACTGTCGTGCAATTGTAACAACCATATCTGTACCTCCCGTCATAAATGATTATTCAAAGCTCCATATGAGATAATATCAATCATACACCGATTTTTCTCTTAATATATTTTATCACGTTTTTGGATTAATTAAAACAGTTTTTTATAAAATTTTTATATTTTTTATACATCTTTAAGCACTGAGAATAAAACACAGTTGTAATTTTATTGTTGCTGTTTTGTTGTTGACATTATTATACAATATTTATATCATTTATATATGATAATTATTCTGAAATAATACATTAAGTCAGCACAGATATTTTGTAAACTGAATTTCCCTTTTTTCACATTGACAGGGAATTACTTGATTTACAATCAGCTGAAAGGAATATATGAAAAGGAGAAAAAATTGAAACTATATAAAAAAACTCTTGCATCTATTCTTGCTCTGATATTATGCATTGGTTTTTTTGGCTGCTCTAAAAAAAACAATGCGCCTGAAAGCAAGACTATTAATTATAATATTTCATCAGATCCGGATACTCTCGATCCCCAGATTGCAGATGATGAACCTTCAAGGCTTATCATTCGCAATATTTTTGAAGGTCTTGTCCGTCTTGACAAAAACGACAGTCTTTCACCCGGCGCTGCTGAAAGCTGGGATATAAGCGATGATCTGCTTACATATACCTTCCGCCTCAGAGACGGTCTGAAATGGAGTGACAGTTCGGCTCTTACTGCGGATGACTTCAGATACGGTATTCTGCGTGCGCTTTCTCCGCAGACCGGATCATCAACTTCGGGCAAGCTTTTATGTATAAAAAATGCAGAGGATTATCATGCAGGAAAAGTAAATGAAGACAAAACAGGAATCACTGTCAAAGACAAAAAAACCATTGAAATCCGACTTGATCATCCTGATCCGGAATTCCTCTATACTTTGACTACTCCTCCTGCAATGCCTTGCAGCAAAGCTTTTTTTGAAGCCTCAGTAGGTCAATATGGACGTACCGATGAAAAGATTCTCTGCAATGGAGCATTTATGCTTAAAAAAAACAACTGGGTCGATAATGAATATATTTTTTTGTCAAAGAATACTAATTACTGCGGAAAGAACAAGCCCGTTCCAGCAGGTGTTAATCTTACAATCGGCAAGGAATTAAATGATATTTGTGAGGCAATCAACAGTGGGGAAACAGACTGTGGTGTCATCAGCACCGATAAAGTTTCAAAGGCAAACGAATATTCAATGCATCTTGAGAGTTTTCCTGACAAGCTTTGGGGTATTTCATTCAATACCGGAAACGATATTCTAAGAAATCTGAAAATACGCAGCAGCCTTCTTTCTTCAATCGATAAGTCATATATTATGAAGGATATTCCTGAATACTGTGATCAGGCTGATAACATTATTCCTGAATTCACAAAATTCAACGGAAAAAGTTACAGGGAGATCGCCGGAGATATTACATATAAGCCAATTAAAGACAAAAACAAAGTACTGAAACAGGGGCTTAAAGAGCTTGATATTACAGTTATGCCAAATCTTACTATTCTTTGCCCTGAGGATCAGCAGGATCAGGCATTTGTCAATGATCTTATTGAAACATGGAACAAATTTACAGGAGCTTATTTCAATAAAAAACCCCTTTCCGTAAATGAACTTAAAAGCAGAATCCAGAACGGAAGCTTTCAGATTGCTATCTGTCCTCTTTATGTAAATGAAACCGATCCTGTAAGTATTGCAGAAAGCTTTTGCTCTGACAGTAAATATAATCCGTCAGCGTTCAGTTCTGAGGAATATGATTCAATAATTGACGGAATTCATAAAAACGATTCTTCGGAATCAGCCGGACTGCTGAAAAAAGCGGAAAGCTTTATTCTTGAAAACGCTGCATTTTATCCACTTTATACAGAATATAAATATTGTGCAAGCGCAAAAAACATTACCGGTATTATTTTCAGGCAATCCGGTACAGAAATAGATTTTTTCAATGCAACTAAACGTGAAGATTAGCAAATAATGCTCTGACAGACCGGCGATGAACGAGTAATTCTTTTTCAGGCTGACTGATCAGTTAATCAGATGCATTTTCTACGGGCGCGTCACGCTGGTCGCACTGCTCGGCAAGCTTTGTGC
>ONRO01000068.1 GCA_900320235.1 uncultured Eubacteriales bacterium | reverse complement strand
TGATTATATAGGAGAAGCAGCATTCAAAGATTGCAGTTCACTTTCGCTTATTCATGTGATGAGAGGTGTCAGGAGTATAAGCAAGTCTGTATTTGAAGGCTGCACATCACTAAAAACAGTAACAATTTCGGACGATGTCAAAAGGATAGGAGCAAGGGCATTTAAAGACTGTACATCCCTTGAAAGTCTTTATATACCTGAAAATGTCAGAAATATAGATGAGGAAGCATTCAGTGGTTGTACAGATCTGCAGGCAATCTATCTGCCTGTGTCTGCTGAAAATATCGACAGCTTTGCATTTAAAAACTGCAGGTCCCTGAGAGTTGTCAATCTCAGAGAAGGCCTTAGAAATATGGGAGATCAGGTTTTTGACAGCTGTACATCTCTCCGGGAGATAAATATTCCCGAAACACTTGCATCAATCGGCAGGAATATTTTCCAGAACTGTTCAATGCTCTAAAAAATCAATTACAGCAATAGTTTTTTGCAGACACTTGATCGTGATACAGGCTGGTCCGGAATAAACTGTAATCCATTTGAAGGATCGCTTATGTCGCAGAGATTTGATCAGAGAGGATTATGTCCAAGATGCGGCGGCGGAATGAAATTTGTAATTAAGGATGTCAAAGAGAAAAGCGAAGAGGAGGAGTTTCTTGAGAACGTTCCTGATTTTTTCCGTTCGACAGTACAAAACTCTCCGCTTCTGAAGAAGGCATTCGGTACATATATCAAGAACAAACCAAAGGATGAAAGTGAGCATTTCGGTTATCGTGAGAGCAGATATTATAAATGTCTGATCTGCGGATTCAAAAAGTATCCGAAGCCTGAAGTCGATGAAGACGAATTTATTTAGAAATAATAAAACTCCGTATTGTATGCATGCAGTACGGAGTTATTTGTTTCCGGAAATCCCGTATGGTGTATAGAAAAAAAGTAAATTGCAATTTTGTATTGCAAAAAATTCAAAAATGTAGTAAAATCATTATTAGTTGACGAATAGTGCAAGAATATTGCATGTAAAAAAATATCAGCTGCAAAAAATGATTGTATTATTCAATGTCAATCATATTATTTCACCGGATTTATTATAAGCCCTGACAGCTGGGCTTTCAGGGCAGATGATAAGGTGAGGACAGGAGAATCATTATGAAAGTAAACAGTAATTTCGATAATTTAGTTCCTAATTATCTTTTTGCAGAGATCGCAAAAAGGGTAAATGACTATCAGAAGGCAAATCCTGAAAAGGATATCATCCGTCTTGGTATCGGAGATGTCACACTGCCTCTTGCACCAGTTGTTATTGACGCAATGAAAAAGGGAGCAGATGATCTTTCGGCAAAGGAAACATTCAAGGGATATCCGGATTATGAAGGTTATGCATTTGTAAGAGAAGCTATATCAGGCTATTATAAAAGCTTCGGAGTAAGTGTTGACGCAGACGAGATATTAATTTCAGACGGAGCAAAATCCGACTGTGGAAATATCTGTGACATATTCGATAAGGATAATACAGTTCTTGTAACAGACCCGGTATATCCTGTATATGTTGATTCAAATATAATGGCTGGCAGGAAAATATTATATGCTGACTGTAATAAGAGCAATGATTTCAAGGCAATGCCTGACAGTTCTGTACATGCTGATATAATATATCTTTGCTCACCAAACAATCCTACCGGTGCTGCATATACAGCAGAGGAGCTGAAGGCATGGATAGACTATGCAATAGAGAATGATGCAGTCATACTTTATGATTGTGCATATGAAGCATTCATCACAGAGGATCTTCCGAGATCTATTTTTGCAGTTGAAGGAGCAAGACAGTGTGCGATAGAATTCTGCTCACTTTCAAAAACTGCAGGTTTTACAGGAACAAGATGCGGATATACAGTTATACCAAAGGAGCTTGAGCGTGACGGACATAATATCTATAAGCTGTGGTATCGCAGACAGGCAACAAAATTCAATGGTGTATCATGGCCGGTACAATGCGCAGCAGCAGCAGTTTTCAGC
>ONRO01000371.1 GCA_900320235.1 uncultured Eubacteriales bacterium | reverse complement strand
AATTCATTCCATGATGGTATTGCCCTTGTATCACCTGTTATGATGTGGAATAATTCATATCTATCGGATGCTTCATTATAGATGTCCTCTACTGTCATTTTCACATTATTATCGCCGTAAATGTTTTTCAGCACCTTTGTATCAAGTGAATAGCCTTTCGGTGTACATATCTCATCTCCGACACAGAAAATGAAACCTTTCTGACCTCTTTTTTCAAAGCAGTCAGTTTTTGTGTGCTTAGCTGCAAAATACCATACCAGCATATCATAGCTGTAACTGTTCCAGCCGAATCCGACCTTTAGCTCAAGCAGCTGTTCAACCACACGGATATCAGCTTCAAACTGCGTGACCTGAATCGCTCCATCGCAGTTTTCTCCTGTAAATGCCGCACACATGACATGCGGATTTGTCACCGGCTGCTTGTCATATATCTCTGTAATGGTTTTATTCAGAGAATTTTTTGCGATCTCTGCGGCAAGATATCCCATTGAACCGGTCACATCAAAGCCGAGTATGATGGGCGTTGACTGAGGAGAATCATTGCTGTCGCATGACTCCCTCATATTGATATATTTCGGATTGTATTTATCGTTGAATTTGTTACCGCTGAATATTGTATTTGCGTCTGAATTCTGATTTATTCCCCTGCTTGACCTCAGCTTCATCCAATCTGATGCATTATAACTTCCGTAACCCATATTTATGCCTCCTTTATTTTTCTATGTAACAACCGTACATAACCTTATTATTCAAAAAGTGATGATCTTTTTTTCACTCTCTGAAGGTCTGACAAGCATTGCTGCCGATCTCGACAGACATTTGACAATTTCCTCACTCATACCTTCAAAAGCCTTGCTGACGTTTTCTCCCAGGCCAACAGCCGTAAGCACTCCGATAAGTCCGTGAAGAAATCCGATATCTTCTTTTCTGATAACAGTTACTTTCCCCTTCATCAGTCTTTGCCACATTTCAAGCACCTTATAATCATGTGCATCTCCCTTTTCAATGACAATATGGAACACATGATATTTCCGCTCTGCCATTTTAAGCAGTTCCTCGTTTGAAAAGCCGTATTCACAGTCCTTGTCACCGAAAACAGATGATATCTCTTTTCCGCTGAGTCTGCTGTGACATTTATCGTCCCCGATAGTTATCAGAATACCTTTTTTGTTTCTTTTCTCAAAATGGTCCGTGCAAGTATGCCTTGCGGCAAAATACCAAAGAAGATTGTAGGATTCCCCGTCGTTTCCTCCTCCCCCTCCTTCAGGGTAAAGCTCTGTAAGCTGACTAATGATCCTGATATCAGCCTCGAACTGAGTCACCTGAAGCGGATACCTGTCACTTTTACAATCACCGATCGCTGCGCACATGATATGCGGATATTCAGGCTTTCCTTTTTTATACAATGACTGCACTGTCATATTCAGCGAACTGACCGCAAGCTCCTTTGCAAGATATCCCATAGAAGATGTAACATCAAAGCCAATAATTATAGGCACCGCCTGAGGAGAATCCATACTGTCCCTTGATTCGCGGATCCCGGCATTATATACGCTGTATTTATTTTTTGCCCCGACAGAGTTAAATACTTCATCAAGCGTATTTTTCTCCGACAGACCTCTGCTTTTTTTCAGAGCCGTCCAGTCGCTTGCAGTATAGCTTCCGTATCCCATTTTTTCCACCGCCTTTCATAAATATACATCTTATATTATGTATCTTTTCCGTATATTTGTTCGTCATCAGTTTCAAACTCAATAAACTTACGTTCACCATATGCCCTTATAAGCATTTTATCCCAATATGAAAAATCATCATATGCATCCTCGCAGGGAGCTGAACGTATAAAATCTGAAAGCGCCTTCGGTATCTTCATGTTCTCACATACATCTGACGCTTTTTCAAAGCCGAGAACATTTGCCGCAGTATTTCTCAGTCCGGTAAGGTTATCCTGCATTTTCAGAAACATTTTTCCATCTGCTGACATACTGTTCTTTCTTCCTGCAAGCCACCATCCGCCGTAAAGGTTTGCCTGATGAAGATAAGGATTTATATAGAGCGCCGCCGGATTGATCTGCGGATGTACTATCCCGTTATATTCCAGCACACAGCAAAGGTTTTCTATCCTGCTTATTATCCAGGCCGCATGTCTGCCGTCAAGTCCCGAAAACAGGCACAGCGGATATTCATCCTCGTCCTTTGAGATCACAAGCAGGCTGCTTCCGTCTGAAAGTGTAAATCCGCCGATGATATTCGGAAAGAAATTTGCAAGGTGTTTTGTATCTGCACTCGGATAATCAATAAGCGAAACGGTTTTCCTGAACCTTTCAGCCTTTGCCTGATCGCCTGCCTTGAAATGGAATGCAATATTTCTTCTTGCCGTATAGATTTCTGCTGAGTCCAGGCTCTGAAAATGCAGATATCTTATCCCGATCTCTGTTCCGTCAGAACATTCAAAGACCTTTTCCTCTGCCATTTCCCAGACCTTTTCCGCTCTTTTTTTTCTCTCCTCCTCATTTTTGCCTGCACCGAGAAGGCCGCTGAGAGTTGAATAGAAATCATTGAAATAATCCGTATCCTCACGGCTGAGTACATATTTTGTACCGCAGAAGCGACAGCTTGCTGTCATTGCCGAACTGTCAAACATCATTGCCGCACCGCAGTTTTTACAATTCAGATTCTTCATTTTCATTCTCTCCTTTTTGCAGAATTGATAGTACCTTTTTGATATTATCTGTTTGAATATATTATAACACCCTTATTCTTCAATTGCAATAGTTTTTTTAAATTTTTTTACCTGGTGCAATTAATATCCTCAGCGGGAAATTCAGGTACATTTATCACATCAGCTTTTATTCTGTTTTTGTCCTGATAAAAAAAGAACAGCAGCCACAATACCCTGATGCGGCTGCCGTTTTCAGCAGAATTAATCAGCTTCAACCTTATTCATTCCTGGTCAGACAGCGGAAAAACGGAAAATCTCCCCGCGAAACCACGGGGAGACATACTTTCCTTTGATCTTCGGCAATTAGTGTTTCTCTCTGCCAAGAAGCTTATCAACAGAAACCTCAAGTATATCAGCAAGGGCAACAAGCTCTATATCTGTTACATACCTGATCTGACCCTCAAGCTTTGACAGACCGGACGCATTCATATCTACGCCTCTGACCTGAAGCTGTGCAAGCAACTCTTTTTGCTTCATTCCCTTTTTCTTGCGGATCTCCTCGACTCTTACTCCAATTAGGTTACGATTTCCGAGTGCTTGTTTACGCAATCTCATTGATTACACCTCACTAATAAAATTTTTGCCATTACGATTATAGAATATCAACAAAAAAATAACAATTGCCATATTGCTAAAATAATGCTGTTGAAAGTTAGACAATATATTTACAGCTACATGTTTTTTCGACAAAAAAAGCGTTAAAACTTGTATATCTTTTAGATATTCATGTATATTTTGTATAAATATTATATAATTTCTTCTCAGATGTTCAAATTATTCATAATATTGCAGATAAAAATATATGAATAATATATGAATATAGTGTAAACTTTCTTTCAAAACAGCAAATATTTATTATTATCCGAGAAAAAATCCAGATTTTCTACCACTATGTTATTGACACCGACCAACATTTTTGCTAAACTTGAAATTGTCACGGGGCTCCACTCCTGATCTTGATTT
>ONRO01000290.1 GCA_900320235.1 uncultured Eubacteriales bacterium | reverse complement strand
TAAAAAGTTGATAAAAAGTGCCTTGCAAGTTATTACCTTTACACCCGCCTGTCAAAAAATATCATGAAATTTCGGCAAATTTATCGTATATTTATTTGAAATGTGCGGTGCTTTGTATAATAATAGTGGATATATATGTATATAATGTAGTGTATTATTGAAATCCATACTATATATGATATTATTTTGTTTACAAAGGTGGTGGGGCGGATGAATGACGCAAAATTCAATTATGGACTTTTTGCACTGAAAAACGGTGCAGAGATAGATAAAAGCATATCCGCTTTGCCGGACAGCAAGACAAAAAAGGAAAAGGCTATGCCTGTAGCAGCAGAGGAACCGGACGAGGACGAAGAAAGCATCTCTGCTTTGCCGGAAGATGAAGATATAATCGACGAGAAAGAGCTGAAGCGCAATAGAATAAAGTCTCTTATTAAGCTCGCAGTTATCGGGGTATCAATAATCATTATAATAATAATCAGCACAATTGCTTGGTTTACGATGAACAGGGAAGTGGAGAATAACGGATTGGCGATGACGGCGACGGATCAGTTGTTTACGATCAGCCATATGACTAATACTTATAGTGCTGAAACAACAGTAACGTTTTACTGGGTTTGGGTGGAAACTCTTTCAGAGTTGGTTCTTGATGACAATAATGCTGCTCATAAGAGAAACCTGAGAGGAAAAAAGAGTATATGTTCTGATCAATCTGAGACTATAAGATTTTTAAAGAATCATCCTTCGTGGTTTTTGCTTGATCCTGACAATCCGAGCAAAACATGGACGGAGTTTACAGATTCAACCCCTGACGCTACGGTTGTTAATACCATTAATAACAACTATACTCTGTATAGTTCATTTTATAATGAAGCTGATCAGTGCATAGGTACAAATGTTGCTTATCTTATGCTTGATTTGAGTGCTGACGGAACTGCTACTCCGGCACCATAAAAGATGAATCGAGGTGACATATGTGCGAAGTGAAATAAATTCCAGGTTTTCATTATCCGATAGAATTAAAAAGATGGGTAAATCAAGGAAGATACAACTTTTTGCTGCTATAATATTAACAGCATTGACTCTATTGATCGTTCCGACATATGCATGGTTTTCATATACAAGAGAAATGTCTGTATCTACGAAAATAGATTCACCGGCAACTCTTGAAATAAAATCCGGCGGACATCCGGGTGAGGAACAGGATATAATCAATTTTGAGCTTTCTGATATTGATACTGAAAATGCAACATATGATCATTATACTGTTGATGGTGTGACTTATTATTATAAAGACTTTGTTTTCTGTGTGAAGGGAAAATCTATTTCAACCTATGATCTTCAACTCGCACATACAACTAACATTGCCTTTAAATATCAGATATATACAGCAGTTCCAGATAATAACGGCAGTATTGTGTATATGCCAAAGAATAATGATTCCACAAAAAGTCAGAAATATCGTCTTGCAAGAATAAGAACAGATGTTAACGGCGATGCACTTCTTGACTCGAACGATGAAGCAATTTATGATGATTATTCAATTCCGCTTGATGGCAGTTATGTTAATGTAACTGAAAGCGGTAACAGGATAATCGCTAAAAATGGAGAATCTCTTGACCTTACCAGTCGCAGCTATGACACCGGAGATAACTTTCAAAAATATGCAAATCCGGCATATTGGATAAAAAGAGGAATAGTTGTACACTCAATACAAAAACAGGATGGGGGTTTTACACATTCATATGTTTTAAGAATAAGCTGGATTATGCAGAATTCAATTACTGAAAGTATGCATGAAAGTAATCTTGATGTCGTACAGAATAATAAAGAAACAGACGTTATCTATATAACAGCCAAGGCGAGAAGTTAATTAGTTTAATCATTTAATATACAAAGAAAGGAGAGTCGCCATGATAAAGTTAATAAAAAAATTTCATTTTACATGGATCACTGTATGGCTTGTATTGGCGGCTCTGATTTTTTCATCGGTTGTTGGCTATGCAACATATACAGGTATTACATCTTTAAAGCGAGTGGTTTCAACCAAACCGGGTGCCGGAATATTGTTCTCATCAAACTATATGAAGCAAGGGTCAACTGCTCAAGTTTCAATTGAATATCATTCTGAAAGTGAATTTGGTGAAGGCGTGAATCCGGAATATAATATGACTGTATGTAATTTTTCTCAGGGTGACCGTGCAACCTGGTATACAGCGAATAATTTAAGCTATTATATTACAGCGACAGCAGTTTCCAAGTTTTAGAGAAATAAAAAAGTGAATTACTCTCCAAAAGGTGTAAAATGGTAAGTAACCACACAAACCGTTTG
>ONRO01000165.1 GCA_900320235.1 uncultured Eubacteriales bacterium | reverse complement strand
GATCTGCTGTGTATCGAGTCCCTTCATTTCTGCATATGTATCAAGTTCATTAAAATAGCTTACTCTGAGTGCCAGATAAGTATTTGCAAAAAGCTTTACTGCTTTTGCCTGTGTAAATCCCATAAACAGTGTATCTATATTTTCCTTGACTGCACCCTCCTGTAAAAGCCCTGCAAATGTACGGGCAGCTTCTACAAGTCTTTCATCCTGCATATCTGTACCTACTATTATCCTGCTCGGATAGAGGTTATCATATAAAGCCTTTGATTCCCTGAGAAATTCCGGACTGAATATTATATTTTTACTTCCTGTTTTCTCTCTGATATATTTTGTATAACCGACAGGAATAGTTGATTTGATCACCATAACTGCGTCCCTGTTATACTTCATTACCAATCCGATGACTGCTTCAACAGCAGATGTATCAAAATGCTGTGTCTGACTGTTATAGTTTGTAGGTGCTGCGATCACAACAAAATCGGCAGCCTTGTAAGCTGTTTCAGCATCCAGTGTTGCCGTAAGATCAAGTTCCTTTCCGGAAAGATAGTTTTCTATATATTCATCCTGAATAGGAGATTTTCTCTGATTTATCAATTCAACTTTCTCAGGAACAATATCCACCGCATACACCTTATGATGCTGTGAAAGCAGGGTTGCAATAGACAATCCCACATATCCTGTTCCGGCTACTGCAATTGTATATTTCCTTGACATAATTGTTTGAACTCCTTTTTTCATTCAATCAGACCTGATGATATCCGATCCCATCGAGAAGACATTTATTTGATTATTCTTTGTCACCATGTTAAAGCAGGTTTATCATCTCATATTTACTGAAATTTCAGACCCTGTGAAACATGCTGTCAGTATTCGATATCCTTTAAATATCTTGAAAGTGCATCCTGCCAGTCCGGGAGAGGTGAAAAACCGTTTTCTCTGAGCTTTGATTTATCCAGACGGCTGTTATGCGGACGCTTTGCCTTTGACAGTCCGTATTCTTCTGTCGTTACAGGAACAACATTGGTGGTATATCCTGCCTGTTTGTATATTTCTTTTGTAAAGTCATACCAGCTTATATATCCGCCCTCATTTGTTGCATGATAATAGCCGTATTTATCGCTTTCGCACATATCAGCAAGCAGCTTTGCAAGATCATATGTATAAGTAGGGGTACCTGTCTGATCATTTACTACACGGACAGTATCGTATTTTTTGCCGACTTTCAGCATGGTTCTGATAAAGTTGTTTCCGTTTCTGCCGAATACCCATGCAATACGGACAATAAAATATTTATCAAGGATCCCGCTTACAGCAAGCTCTCCTTTGAGCTTACTGTCGCCGTAAACACACAAAGGTGCATAATCTCTGCAATCCGGCTTCCACGGCTGTGTACCCTCACCGCTGAATACATAGTCCGTACTTATATATATCATCTTACTGTCAAGTTCTCTGCATATCTGAGCAATATTCCTTGTTCCGTCCTCATTGACCGCATAAACTTTTGCTTTGTTTTCTTCATCCTCTGCCGCATCGACCGCTGTCCATGCAGCACAGTGTATTACTGTTTCAGGTCTGTTCTTTTCAAGTACTTTCCTGACAGCATCCATATCCGTAATATCAAGCTGTTCATAAGGAACTTTTTCAACCGCACTTCCGTATTCTTCACCTGAATATTTTTCTGTAATATCGCTGCCGACAACTTCATATCCGCGGCTGATCAGTTCATTTACTACATCATGTCCAAGCTGTCCGCAGACTCCTGTAACAAAAACTTTCATCTTTCAAGCCCCCTTACAACCCACATAGCCGCACATACTGTAAAACACAATCTGTTTCCGGCAAGCTTAATGTGTATTCATATTCCGGAATTTTTCCTTACATATAATATTCTTTATACCACTGAGCAAATTTTCTCAGACCATCACGAAGTGACGTAGACGGCTTGAATCCGAAATCTTTTTCCAGTGCTGATGTATCAGCATAGGTTACGGGAACATATCCCGGCTGCATCGGAACAAGCTCCTTATGAGCTTCAAAATCAAAATTTTCAGGCAGAACTCCTGCTCTGACAAGTTCTTCCGAAAGTATCTGTACAAAATCCAGAAGATTCTCCGGCTGATTATTTCCTATATTATAGAGTGCATACGGCGGAACAGGCAATCCGTCACTGCCGGTTTTCTTTTCAGGGGCCTTCTGCATCACTCTGACGATTCCCTCGACAATATCGTCAACGAATGTAAAATCACGCTTACATTTGCCATAATTGAAAATACTGATTTTCTCACCGTTCACAAGTTTATTTGTAAACCCGTAATATGCCATATCAGGACGGCCGGCAGGACCATAGACTGTAAAGAAACGCAATCCTGTCGAAGGAATATTATACAGCTTGGAATAAGCATGAGCCAGAAGTTCATCTGATTTCTTAGTTGCCGCATATAAAGACACCGGATTGTCCACCTTATCATCAACTGAATACGGAATCTTTTGATTTGAGCCATAAACAGAAGAGCTTGATGCATAAACAAGATGATCAACAGGATAATTTCTGCAGCATTCAAGAATATTGAAAAAACCTATAATATTGGATTCAATATATACATCAGGGTTTGTAATTGAATATCTTACACCTGCCTGAGCCGCAAGGTTCACGACAATTGACGGCCTGTATTTTTCAAATAAAGATGTAATAAGTCCTTTATCAGCAATATTTCCTTTTTCAAAAACAAAATTACTGTTTGCTTCCAGTTCTTTCAGACGGTATTCTTTAAGACTTACATCATAGTAGTCATTCATGCTGTCTATTCCTACAACACATATTCCAGAAAAACCGGTCAGTAATCTTTTCACAAGGTTAGCCCCGATAAATCCGGCTGCTCCTGTTACAAGTATTGTTCTGCCATTCATTCCGATATGATTCATCCTGTCACTCCATATATACTCAGATATAATATACTTTGTTAACAGCGGTCAGCATACATTTTCTGATAATAATTCTGATATTCTCCGCTGATAATCTCTTCCCACCAGCTGCGGTTTTCGAGATACCATTTTATTGTCTTTTTTATTCCGTCTTCAAACTTTGTTTCAGGCAGCCAGCCAAGTTCATTATGTATCTTTGTCGGGTCAATAGCATAG
>ONRO01000032.1 GCA_900320235.1 uncultured Eubacteriales bacterium | reverse complement strand
TTAGTCTATCCGGAAAAAGCAGTTCATTTATCCTGTCGGGGTTTCCCGACCTCTTCAAAAACAGTCCACCGGACTGTTTTTGAATTCACCCCTTGCCGAGGGATTGCAGTCAGGGGATTTCGCTATACCCCAAGGGCACTTCCTACGGGCGACTACGGTTGGCGACCGGGGGCGCTGGGTCTCGCCTGCCGGCTCGGTCGGTGCTGCTGCTTTGCAGCGGTGTTCAATGAACACCCGCACCCCCATGGGCCCCACAGCCTTGTAAAGGCTGGCGAAACTTTTATGAATTGCCGACTAACTCAGCAGCTCTGAAAGGCTGGCTAAACTTTTATACATTGCCGACCATGCCCTTGAGGTGCTTGTAACCAGTTTTGCGTGTTCCCGCATCCCGGTGAAAAATTATCAGAAATTAATTGTTTTGTTAAGCTGTATATGTTATAATATATGTATATTCGCCTATCTGAATTATTTCTTGTACAGGAGTGAACAATATGAAGGAATCAACAAAAGGTCTTACTATTCAGTCTAAGAAAAATGTACCTCTTGAAACTGTTATCAGTAATAATTCAAAAACATTTGCAGAAAGTAAATATTCTACTCAGCTGTCTTGTGCTCTAAATAAAATCGTTAATGCAAAAAATCTCAGAATCTGTGATATTATCAGAGATTCATCTCTTTCAACCCAGTATACATATGAAATTTTCAGAGGTGATAAAAAAAATCCGTCAAGGGATGTTGTCCTCTCTCTTTGTATCGGAATGCACCTTATACCTGAAGAAGCTGACCGCCTGATGCTTGTTACAGGCTATGCCCAGCTCTATAATAAAAATCTGAGGGATTTTATCATTTTCGACGGCCTGGAACATGACAGATCTATTTCTCAGATCAACAGCACTCTCTTTGAACATGGTCTTCAGCCTTTGTCAAAGGTAAAGGGTGACTATGTAAAATAATTTTTCTCTTTCATTATTTATTCCTCCCCGGATAAAAAGCTTTTTCTGCCGATTATCCCGGGGAGTTTTGTTCTATCGGATATCCTCCTGTCTTTTATTCCTTTTTAACAGATTTATTATAATACCAGATTTGCAATATGATACGGATAAAAATATCCCCGAAGCTCAGATGCTTTTTCTGCATCGTCTGCTCCGGGGATTGAATGGGGCTGTCCTGTCTTATTTTGTGATCTGTGTGCCAGTTAAACTGATCGACTTTATTTCTTCGGGATTTACGATAACCCACTGTGATATATTATCATCCTCGTTGTCGCAGTAGGTAAGCGTTATTACATGCTTTTCCTCGTAATTGTGGTTGATACTGAGCTGAGCATTGAGTACCTTTCCGTTTTTCAGTGTGACCTCTGTTGCCTTTGCATCTACCGGGAAAAGTCCTGTGAAGATATCGAAATCTTTTTTTCCTTCAGGAAGTGAATAACTGATCTCAACATCTGTACTCAATGATCCGGCATTGATCTTTGTGATATTGTAGCTGATACCGTTTTCTCCTTTGATCGCTGTATCTATTGCCGGAAGATTCTTTGTATTGCTCTTGTAGTTAAGCTTCGCTGATACATCAAGACCGATATTGATCTCTTTTCTTGTTGCAATTACCATGCTGTAACCATGTACAGTAATAACCTGATCATCTCTCAGGGATGAAATATTATCTGTTATCAATCCGTTGAATCTGTCGTGGTCAAGCTCAAATCTTGCAAAATCATCCATTGTATCTGATTTGTAAAGAACCTTATCTATCTGATAGATGTAAAGATTCTTGTCCTCAGCCCTGAGAGTCTCTCCCTTGAGGCTCCTTAAAATTCCGCTGTCGATATGGCTTGAAAGATAGCAGTTGATTGTCTTGCTGTCAGCCATTTCATAGCTTACAAAGCAGGGATACGGTGAGTCAAACGGATCTCTGAACCATATTGAATGTGAGATCTTTGCCTGTGCATCCTCATCATATTTGGTTGAATCTGTTATATCAAAGCCGACTGTATGCCAGATCTTTGTCTTTCTAAATTCCAGGTTCATCAGCTCTGAGCTTTCAGCGTCCGGGTCGATGTCCGCAACCTCTTCCTCAAACTGCTTGCAGGTTTTATCATAGTAATTTCTGTAATCACTTGACTCAATGAATGAATCCTTGCCGTCCTCGATAATATCTGAGCCGTCTGCATTTGTCAGGCGCACGAGTGATACCATATTTGTATCGTCGCCTGTAATTCCCATGAATTCACCCTTCATACTGCTGTCGGTTGAAACCCTGACATCACTTCCGGGATAGAGATTGTTGACCATTTCGCCTGCACTGTGCTCTCCGATGAAGCTATTGATTCCGCCAAGTGCGCCGACTGTGAGTGTGCCAAGTGCAAGTACACTTATTACTGCTGCTGCGAGAATTATCGGTGCCTTTCTTTTTGACTTCTTAGCGGTTGTTCTGCCGCCCTTCTTCTTGTCTGCCGAAAGCTTGCTGTGTACGCCTTTCATTACATCCTCCGGATCTATATTATATGCCGGTTCAAGTGTTTCTTCATCTATACCATCAGGTGTTTTGTCGAGTACATCAAACATTGTCTTTTTCATAATGTAAAACCTCTTTCCTTTAAAATTTTCTTGAGCTTGTCTTTTGCCCTTGCAAGCTTTGTTCTTACTGTCGCATCATTCAGATTCATGACCTGTCCGATCTGCTTTGAGTTCTGATAGTAATAGTACCTTCTGAGAATGATCTCCCTGTCAGGCTCGCCTATCTCATCAATCGCTTCAAGCAATGACATTGATGCGTGTTTTTCCTCTATATCATCGGTAAGAAGAAAATCATCTTCAAGAGTCATGTTTTCTATGCTTACCACCTTGCTGTGTTTGTTCATATCCCTGAGTCTGTTTTTTGTCTTATTCTTGGCTATCTGACATATGTAAGCCTTCAGCTTCCCCGGTTCGAGCTTATCTGCGTTGTACCACATTGCTATGAAGGTATCCTCAGTCAGTTCCTCGACATCTTCTTTTGAAAGCTGAGTTCCTGCAAGATTGCAGATTATTGAGCTTACAAGCCTCGTATACTGTCTGATTGCTTCATCAAGAGCTTCACTGTCCTGCTCTTTAAGTTTTCTGATCATAATTTCCTCATTCATATGTACCTCCCACCGCAGGTTTTTTCGCCTGCAAAATATTGCAATATTTTTTGACGTCCTTTTCACTTTATAAAACACCATTTTCTGTTGAAGTGTTTCAGCTTTTTTAAAATTTTTTTATTATTTCTGCTTTCACTCTATATAACACCGGAATGAGTGCAAGTGTTTCAGCTTTTTAAAAAAATTTCAATTTTTTTATTTCTTCTCTGTCAATAATATACCATTATCCGGAGAATCAGACAAGACAAAAAAAATGATCCTCCGCAGATACGAAGGATCATTTTATTTGATAGTTAATTCAAAGTAGTTTTAAGGACATTTCAACGCTTTTTTACGATCTTATTTCTGATATGCTCAAGTCTGCTGAGTGCTTCATAAAGTGTATCGTTTTTCTTTGCAAAATGAAGACGTATCAGATTGTTTATATCCTCACGGAAAAAGCTTGAGCCCGGAACTGCTCCGACTCCTACATCTCTTGCAAGCACCTCACAGAATTCAAGATCGCTGTCATAGCCGAATTCTGAAATATCCAGAAGTATATAATATGCTCCCTGCGGTACAGTATGTGTAATACCGATATCGTCAAGTCCTCTGAGAAAAAGATCACGCTTTTCAGTATATTTTGCCTGAAGCTCCTTATAATAACTCTCACCGAAACGAAGTCCTGTTACTGCTGCTTCCTGAAGCGGTGCTGCTGCACCTACGGTCAGAAAATCGTGTACCTTTTTCGCAGTATCAATAATATGCGGCGGAGCTATTATATATCCAAGACGCCAGCCGGTTATCGAATATGTCTTGGAAAGTGACGAACAGGAGATAGTCCTGTCCCACATTCCCGGAAGTGAAGCAAAGTATGTATGCTTGAACGGCTCATAGACTATATGCTCATAGACTTCATCAGTTATCACAAATGTATCATATTTCTCCGCAAGATCTGCTATTACTTTCAGCTCATCATATGTGAATACCTTTCCGCAGGGATTTGACGGATTGCACAGTAT
>ONRO01000103.1 GCA_900320235.1 uncultured Eubacteriales bacterium | reverse complement strand
GATGTAACATTCCCTGAGGATTATCAGGCAGAAGAACTCAAGGGCAAGGCTGTACAGTTCGAGATCAAACTCCATGAGGTGAAAACACACGAGCTTCCTGAGGTAAATGATGAATTCGTAAAGGATGTAAGTGAGTTCGATACAGTTGATGAATATAAGGCAGATCTTAAGTCTAAGCTTGAGGAAAGCAAAAAGACATCAGCTGAAAATAATAAGGAAAGTCAGATCGCTGACAAACTTATAGAACTTCTTGAGGCAGAAATCCCGGAGGCAATGTTTGAGAATCAGCTCGATACACTCGTAGATGAGTTCGCAATGAACCTCCGTTCACAGGGACTTGACTTTAACACATATATGCAGTACACAGGTCTTACAGAGGAAAAAATCCGTGATACCTACCGTGACAGAGCTGAAGCACAGGTTAAGCTCAGACTCGCACTCAGAAAGATCGCAGAACTCGAGAACCTGAAGGCAAGCGATGAGGATGTTGAGGCTAAGTATAATGAGCTTGCAGAAACATATAAGGTGGATGCAGCAAGAGTTAAGGCAGCATTCGGCCCGAATGATATCGCAGGAGATATCGAGTCTGAAAGAGGAATGAACTTTGTAAAGGAAAATGCTGTTGAAAAGGCAGCTGAATAATAAAAGACCTGATAAAGTCATTTTAAAAGATATCTTTGAATAAAGCTTTATCATACGGACTATCATATTCGTGTGAAAAGAAACGTGCATTGTCAGAAAGACAGCAGCGCTTTTGCAGGAAAAAGCATAAAGTGCAGCTGTCATCCTGAGCACAGATAAAGAATCTGCAAAGCAGATAATATCGTCCGAAAGGACAGAAATAAAAACAGGCAGACAGAAAAAGCTGCCTCAACCGAAACGGAGGTAAACAGAATGGCATTAGTACCTTATGTTGTTGAACAGACAAACAGAGGAGAACGCTCCTATGATATCTATTCAAGACTTCTGAATGACAGGATCATTATGCTTACAGAGGAAGTCAATAATGTGACAGCAAGCCTTATCGTAGCACAGCTGCTGTATCTTGAGGGTCAGGATTCTACAAAGGATATCAGCCTTTATATCAACAGCCCCGGCGGATCAGTAACAGACGGAATGGCAATCTATGATACAATGCAGTATATCAAATGCGATGTATCAACAATCTGCATGGGTATGGCAGCAAGTATGGGAGCATTCCTTCTTTCAGCAGGCACAAAAGGCAAGCGCTTTGCTCTGCCGAATGCAGATATAATGATCCATCAGCCCAGCGGCGGCGCACAGGGTCAGGCAACAGATATAATGATTCACGCAGATCATATAATTCAGACAAAGAAAAAACTGAATACGATCCTTTCAGAAAATACAGGACAGCCCTATGATGTGATCGCAAGAGATACAGAGCGTGATAATTTCATGACCGCTCAGCAGGCTCTTGAATACGGTCTTATCGATAAGGTAATCACAAAAAGATGATAGGAGCAGCGTAAATGCCTGATAATAACGATAATAAAAGAACAATCGGCTGCTCGTTCTGCGGAAAGCCGCAGGAGCTTGTCGGCCGGCTTTTCCAGGGTTCGGGAGCATATATCTGCGATGAATGTGTATCACTGTGTTCATCACTGTTAAACGGCGGCAGCGACTATGACGATGACTATGACGGAGAGTTTTTCAGCGATTTCAGCGAGCTTCCGAAGCCAATGGAAATCAAAAAGCTTCTTGATGAATATGTCATCGGTCAGGATGAGGCAAAGGTATCTCTTGCAGTATCGGTATATAATCATTACAAGAGAATAAATTATCAGAGTGAGGACGATGTAGCACTCAATAAGAGTAATATACTTCTCCTCGGACCATCCGGTGTCGGAAAGACACTTCTTGCACAGACGCTCGCACGCATTCTTGATGTTCCTTTTGCGATAGCAGATGCAACAACACTTACAGAGGCAGGCTATGTCGGTGAAGATGTTGAAAATATCCTTCTCAGACTGATACAGGCTGCAGATTTTGATATAGCCAGAGCAGAACGGGGAATCATCTATGTGGATGAGATAGATAAGATCGCAAGAAAATCAGAGAATCCCTCAATTACGCGTGATGTAAGCGGTGAGGGAGTACAGCAGGCACTTCTGAAAATCCTTGAGGGAACAGTATCAAATGTTCCGCCGCAGGGCGGAAGAAAACACCCACAGCAGGAATTCATACAGATAGATACAAGCAATATCCTGTTCATCTGCGGCGGAGCTTTTGACGGACTTGAAAAGACAGTAGAAAAGCGTGTCGGTTCATCATCGTTTGGCTTTAATGCAGAGATAAAGACAAAGACAGAGCTTGATACAACAAGCTGGATGCAGGAAGTAATTCCGCAGGATCTTGTAAAATTCGGACTTATTCCGGAGCTTGTGGGACGTCTTCCGGTGCTGACAGCGCTCAACGGACTTGATGAAAATGCCCTTGTGAGAATTCTCGAGGAACCGAAGGATTCACTGATAAAGCAGTATAAAAAGCTGTTTGAGATGGATGGTGTTATACTGGAGTTCGGCGAGAATGCGCTTCTTGAAATTGCAAGAAAGGCAATCGAACGTCATACAGGCGCAAGAGGACTTCGTTCCATTATGGAAGAACTTCTGAAGAATCTTATGTATGAGGCACCGTCAGATGAAACGATCTCAAAGATTATCATTACAGCTGACGCTGTTACAGGAAAGGGCGAACCTGTTGTCGAAAGAGGCAAGACAAAGAAAAAACCGGTAAAAGCCGAAAAGAAAAAGACTTCAAAAACAAACAAACGGTCTTTAATCAATAATTGATATCAAAAGTGTCGGGCGAATGCTATTTATCCATTAGTATTTGACCTGACCTGAATAATAACGCTCCCTTAGTTGTACAGACTGAGGGAGCTTATGTTTTCTGTTTTTGCACACCACATCAGATTTTTATAAGTCAACTCAATCATTGCCGCAATCAGCCATACCTATTGAGTTACAATGTCACCCCTGGCGCTCCGGCAGCGTGACGCTGCACCCTTGACGCGCAATCGGCAGCGTGACGCTGCACCCTTGACGCGCAATCGCTCCGTATACACTGCGCTCTGATAGAAAAGTACTGTTGCACTCCCGCGGT
>ONRO01000110.1 GCA_900320235.1 uncultured Eubacteriales bacterium | reverse complement strand
GCGGCTTCCCTATTTCATTTCGGAGAAATATCGATTGGTGATCTTAAAGATTATCTTACTGATAAAGGTATTTCTGTCAGATCATAATAAATCCGGGATGCAGAAAGCTAAATGCTTTTTGTATCCCGGATTTATTTTAGCTTGTAAATAATTGGCTCCAGTATTTACCGTAAACACCTATTCCTATTTTATTGAATTTGGATCCAAGAATGTTTTCTCTGTGATTTTTTGAATTCATCCATCCTTTCATAACGCTTGTTTCATCAGGATATCCCCATGCAATGTTTTCGCCTGATGAAGCAGGAGTTTTTATTCCGTACTCATCAAAGATACTGAAGCACTTTGTGCCGTCTGGTCTCAGATGTGAATATGATTTTTCCAGTTCTTCTGCTCTCACATTTGCTACAAATACAAGATTATTATCAAGTTTTAATGAATTTAGACCGGCTTTTTTTCTTTCTGAATTGATTATTGCAAGTTCAGATGTTATTGCTTTTGAAATAAAAGTTTTGATCTTAAAATTTGAAGTCATTGTACTATTATTATACTTTGAAATAATCAGATAAGAAGTAACTCCTAAGTATCTTGGTCTGAGTTTTAATACTTTGTTTTGGCTTAAACTCTGAATTTTTACCCATTGTGTAGAATCAGGATTTCTGAAATATACTTCAAATTTTGCTCCTTTTCGCGTATCATTGATCGTGTAGGTTGCAGTCAGACCATATGGATGTTCAACCGAACTGCTGATCCTGTCATCAGATATTTTTGCAATTGACGTTACTACGGAGGTTTTTTCAACTTGTTTTCCTGCTTCATCCTTTACTACGCTTTTTATTGTGTACAATCCCTTTGATTCGAGTTTTAAAGTAACCTTCTCTGATGTTGAATAATTCTTTATTGTTTTCCAGCTGCCATCTGCTAATTTATAATAATATGCATATTTGTATGGCATCGTACCTCCATTACCTTTTGCACTTATCGTTACAGTAGTATTCTGGTCAACAAGAGATGTAGTATTTAAAGATGAAGAAAGAGAAAGTGATTTATTTGTATTCTTTTTTACTATCAGATTCTTGAATTGTTCTATTGTGTTACCGGAATAGTCTTTTGATACAATCTTTAATATATAGTATCCTGTTGCTCCTGGCTTGAAGTTCTGTTTCCCGGATTTGACATATCCGTTAATTTTTTTGTATGAAGAACCGTTGAGTGAATAGTAATACATATATTGATATGGCAGATTTCCTCCATATGCTTTTCCGTTTATTACTATTGTACTGCCGAGAAATACAGAAGAGCCGGAAAGTGAAGAACCATTCTTTATTTTTTCTTTTGTATTATAATATACTGTAACATCAAAGGCTTTATCAAGTACTTTTCCGCTCTTATCCTTCATCGTACAATGTACTGTATAATATCCTCCATAATAAAATTTTATGTCAACAGAGGAAGTTTGACTATAATCTTTTATTACCTTTGTATTTCCATACTGATCAGTATAATAATACTTGAAATTGTACGGTTTTGTTCCCCCACTTCCTATTCCTTTTACTCTGACAACACCGTATCTGTAAACTTTTTTAGAACTTATTGTTGAGATATTTGAAGGTGAAATATATTTTTCTTTGATATTAACTGTCATATCGCAGTATATTTCCCAGTTATTCTTATCCTTTGCATAAGATCGTATAAGATAATTACCTGCCTTTGAAGCGGTAAAGGAACAGGTATTTGAGGTACTATAATTTTTAACAGTTGTCCAATTTCCATTATTAACCTTATAAATAAATTTATAATAATATGGTGCTGTTCCTCCTGTGGCTTGTGCTTTCAAAGTGATTTTTGCACCTTGATATTGTGAATTAATAGATGAAGAAACACCTATTTTAATCGAACCAGCAGCATCGGCAGATAATGTTGAAGAAGGAAAAACTATAATTGCAGAAATAATTATACTTAAAACTAAAAAGAATTTAATATGATTTTTTATTATTCTATGTAACATTTTCAACACCTCCCGATTTGTTAGATTTTACCAAAATTTAGTTTATATATTAACTTTATTATAACACTATTCTGATTAAAAATCAATATTGAAAATTTCATAATGTTATTAACTAGATTTTAGAATAATAATATAAATAAAAATAGTATGTTATTTATCGCAAATCTGTGTTATAATTATTAAGTATTAGTTTATTGATAATTATAATATGAGGCGATGGAGTTATTATTTCAGTTTTGTTTATTGTTTGTTATAATTGAAACTGTTTTTTTATTACAATCTGATTTAGGATAATACATTGTTTTTTAAGGGAGGCAGTTAATATGGACTTTGAAGCTTTTACCGCTGGATTGGAACCCGGAGGTCTTAGAAATACAAGAGATATCGGCATTTTGATTTGTTATATGCTTACAAGAATTGATAAGCCTTTTTCGAGCGAAGAATTGGTACAGATTATTCATCTTAACGGAATGGCTAATTTTTTTGATACAACAGCAGCTGTTGCAGAGCTTATCAAATGTAATAATATCAAAAAAATTAATGATGAATCAGATCTTATTGAAGTAACTGATAACGGAAAGCTGATTTCTCAACAGCTTAGTTCTGAACTGTCTTTATCTGTCAGACAAAAAGCTGTATCCGCAATAATGAAAATTATTGAGAGAAAACAAATCGAAAAAGAAAACCCTGTTATTATTTCAAAAGATGAAAATGGTGGATTTAATGTCAATATACGAATTACAGACGGGATGAGGGATTTAATGTCACTGACTATTTTTGTCCCAAATCTGACTGATGCCAATGCTGTGAAAGATAATTTTTACGATAATCCTCAGAGGTTATATTCAATTATGCTTGCAGCTGTTACAGAAGATAAGAAACTTTTAGAAAACACAATAAAGGAAAATAATGATGAATAATATTATAAATTTTAAAGAAGCAGAGTATTTTTATAAAAACCCTCATTCATTGGTAGATTTTACTCAGATGCAGAGTTTTAGTCTGATCAAGAGTTGCATAGAAGTGTTTAATTACTATAATATCCGTGAATTTACTGCTGATGATGTAAAAGTATTTTTTGAAAAAATATCTATTATTCAGGCAAAAAACAACAGAGCTTTTATTCCTTCTGCAAAAAAAATAAGCGGTGTAATGGATTGTTGCTTACAACCTTCAGATTGTTTTCTTGAAAAAACTGAATCAGGCTATAAAATTGTCAGATGGAATTCAGATGGATATAAGTATGAAATAATGTATGCTAAAGATAATAATTTAATTTGATTTATTATAGATTTACATTTCAAGTTTATTCTTTTATT
>ONRO01000070.1 GCA_900320235.1 uncultured Eubacteriales bacterium | reverse complement strand
TTATGCCTCGTCCCGGCTTATAAAGCAAAAGGAATACGTTATTTCTGCTCTCAGGAAAATACAGTTCTTTTCCGATTACTCTTTTACCGGCTCGTCACAGGAGGAATACTATTACTGGCCTGAGACCTATTCTCCTAAAAAGCCTGCAAAATCAATCAATATCGTGATAACGAATAACAGAATAGCTTCGATCGTTTACAACGAATATGATGAAAACAATAATGAAACATTTTCCGAAATGACTAAGCCCTTCGATGATACTTATGAAAAATTCGTGGAACTGTTTGGTCCGGTATCTTAAATATGCTCTGAATTCAATGCTTTGATGGACTGCTGCTGTAATATGCAGCAGTCCGTAATGTTTTTATGAGCATTGCTTATTCCTGTCGGCAAACCGGGTAATAATATAAACTGTGATAAAACCGGCAAAGCACAGTAATATATATACCGGAAGTCTGCTGCTGTCAGTATTTTTCGGAAAAATATCATACACTGATGACATGACAAAACCTGTTATCACCATATATGAAGCAGCCGGATACTTTTTTATTGCTTTATCAGTAAGTCCTGCCGTGAGCACTGTTCCTGCCGCAGCACCAATAAGCAGCGGCAGCAAAAATACTATATCCGGATTGTGCAGACAGCCCCATACTGCTTCATACATTCCCATTATCAGCAGAAGATGGGACGTACTGATACCGGGCAGAACCATCCCGACAGCTATTATAAAGCCGCATACGATATTAATAATAAAGCTGCCTTCCCCGGGCTTTGCAGCCGGAATAAATCTGATTCCGACAGCAGCGGCAGCTCCGAAAAGTGCAAAAACAGCATAATACATCTCCCCCGGTCTGATACCTGATTTCTTTACAAGCAATGGTACAGCGCCAAGAATTGCTCCGATGAAAAAGAACATTGACAGCTCATACTGACTGTCGATCAGAGCTATTACAAGACCCGAAAACAAATACGCTCCGCACAGCCCACCTGCCGCAAACGGAAGAAGATACAGTACAGCTTTTTTCGGAGTGCGGAAAAGACCTCCGGCTGCTTCGGTCAGACGGTCATAGATATCAAGGATGATAGCAGCCGTACCTCCGCTGAGCCCGGGTATCAGCATTGACGAGCCGATTATCGTTCCTTTCAGAAAATCTTTTGTCAGCGAAATAATGTACCTTTTACAAATCAGCATATTTTCCCTCCGAAATAATTATTGCTTATCAATACATTTGTCAGACTCAAACAACGCATAATCTGGCAGTTATTATTCAACCGTAATTATACCTCTCCTGATTGCTGTGAACTCATTCTCCCAATACCCTCTTTTCCGGCTTTTCTATCGTTTTTTTGTTATTTCTCAGATATTTATTTATATCAGGTGAAGTCTGTACTTGAAAAAAGAATAAAAATATGCGATAATAAAATGATAAGTTTATAATATTATTATGTCTATGCGATTATACTGTATTTTTATCATATTAATATCGTGAATTTCTTCATTTCTTTTGAGGTGACTTTTTAATGAAAAAAAGAATTCTTTCGATTATTATAGCAATTGCTCTCACTGTTGTTGTTTTTACTTTGCCTATAATAAATCCCGGTGCTGACAGTATTCAGAATAACTCCGGGAAAATAAACCGTGCAGGTAATATCGTCAACAATAAAATTAAAAAAGACGAGAAAACTCAGGAAAAAACAACTATTCCTAAAAGTGATACCACCGTTACTTTCCTTATCACTGTTGACAGTGACAGTCTTTATGACTCTGTTAAAAGATCGGTCGGTAAGTACAAGACCGTTTATGATCTTCTTAAATCAGATGATTACCGTAAATACACCGATGCTGTAAGAAAATCTCAGGCTATCGTCAAGGCAAGTATTGAAAAGGTTATTGATGGATCTGATTTTAAGAATTGTTACAGCTATAATACCGTAATTAATGGCTTTAGTGTAAAAGCTCCATACAGTGCACTTGATAAACTGAAAAAAATATCCGGTGTTCAGTCTGTTAATCCTGTTTTCACAAATTATCTTACTATTTCAGAAGCTGACGAAGATAATGATTACGATTATTATTCAGATAATAATGACTACACAGATGATTATACAGATGATAATACTGATGACTACACTGATGACTACACTGAT
>ONRO01000043.1 GCA_900320235.1 uncultured Eubacteriales bacterium | reverse complement strand
CAAATCCATTAACTGAGAATAGTTGATCTGATATAACTTCATATTAGTTGTGCCGTCTGTTTCCGGATCAAAAAATGCAACACCCTTAGCGCAGCGGGGGCGGGGTAGAGTTAAGGAGGAGAGATTTCAAAAGAGAGGAACCTTAAGAGGAGGGGCCAAGCCCTTCCTCTTGTGGTTTCTTTCTTTTGGTGCGTTTCCGTAAGGGAACACCATACGCTGAATAATTTGTCAGAAAGGACAAAGCAGAAGCGGTATTAAGCTTGCCGACCAGCGTGCCGCCGGGGTCGTAATTCACGGTTTACTCATTTTGATAAAGTTTTTCTCCGGCACCGCCCGGCATTTTTAGCCTGGACTGCTGACATCATTTCTGCTTTACCAGCTTTACCAGCGTGAACAGCGTGACGCGTCTGGAAAAAGTGCCCTTTGGTCGCTTCACTCTGAATGCAGATACAGTTGTAAATATCAAGGTCTGTGAATCTTGTCTGATCAGGTAAAAAAGCTGATAATTATGACAATTCTGCCGAAATGAAGATGATTTACCAATAAATGTTAATTTGTCATAATAAGGCTGTAATTAAGATAAAAATGACTTGACTAATGAATATTTCAGTATTATAATAACTTTGATTATTTGAGTTTAATTTCCTGATATAATCAGCTATAATAATTCCGGAAACCATGCTTTCAGGAATAGCTTTTATGCATGGATTCGTCTTCCGGAAATAATAATCAGCTTGTTTGCTGATTAATTTTAGTTTAAGGAGTTTATTGTATGCAGCTTTTTAATTCCCGCAATAAGGAATACCGTAGTCCAACAGGAGCTGTTCCTTTCGGGACAAACTTACATTTCAAGATCATTCTTCCGAGAGATCTTGCCTGTTCATCAGCAGTTGTTGCTTTAAAGGATGATAAATTCGGAGATACAGATGTTTACAGTATGTTCTGGTGCGGAATGGTTGGTGATGACCATGAGGCATGGGAATGTGATGTTCAATGTGAAAATATAGGCCTTTACTGGTATCATTTCGGACTCGATACAAAATATGGCAGAAGATTTATTATGAAGGGCTTCGGCGGAGAAGGATATCTGTCAATGACAGACCATGATCCCAGATTCCAGCTTCTTTGCTATGAAAAGGATTTTGAAACGCCGTCATGGCTGCCAGGCGGAATAATGTATCAGATATTCCCGGACAGATTCTATAATTCAGGCAAGGAAAAGACCGGAGTATATCCGGATAAAAAGATTCAGCAGGATTGGGATGTCATTCCTGACTGGAAGCCGAATGAGCATGGAATCATCACCAACTCTGATTTCTTCGGAGGTGATCTGAAGGGTATCACAGAAAAACTCCCGTATCTGAAATCCCTGGGAGTTACCTGTATATATCTGAATCCTATTTTTGAGGCATATTCAAATCATAGATACGATACCGGTGATTATGAAACAATTGACCCGATACTCGGAGATGAAGCTGATTTCCGTGAAATGTGTGCCGAAGCCAAAAAGCTTGGAATACACATAATAAATGACGGAGTATTCAGTCATACCGGAAGTGACAGTAAGTATTTCAACCGTGAGGGAAGATATCCCGGAAACGGAGCATATAATTCAACTTCTTCACCATATTATACATGGTACAGATTTATAGAATGGCCGAATATATATAATTCATGGTGGGGCTTCAATACTCTGCCTGAGGTTGAGGAGCTTTCGGATTCTTTCAATGAATATATAAACGGAGAAAATGGTATCATCAGAAAGTGGATCAAAGCAGGAAACAGCGGATGGCGACTGGATGTTGCGGATGAACTTCCTGATGAATTCATCAGAAATATAAGAGAGGCTGTAAAATCAGCTGACAGTGATGCACTTCTTCTCGGAGAAGTCTGGGAGGATGCATCTAATAAGGAAAGCTACGGCTCCAGAAGAGAGTTCCTTTACGGCAGAGAGCTTGACAGCGTAATGAATTATCCGTTCAGAGATGCAATTCTCGGGTTTCTTGACTGTGGAGACGGAAGACATATGATCGAGATAGTTCTGAATGTGCTTGAGAACTATCCACGACCGGTTATCCGTTCACTGATGAATCTTCTCGGAACACATGATACTGAAAGAGTAATAACACTTCTTGCAGGTGAACGTCAGAACGGCAGGGGTAGAGAATGGCAGGCAGAAACAAAGCTCAGCCCTGTTCAGCGTGAATACGGACTCAGACGCATGAGAATAGCAAGCGGAATACTATATACACTTCCGGGCGTACCGTGTATCTATTATGGTGATGAAGTAGGCGTTGAGGGTTATAAGGATCCGTTCAACCGTGCGACATTCCCGTGGGGAAAAGAGGATAAGGATCTACTTCAGTGGTATCGTGAGCTCGGTGCAATGAGAGGCGAATGTTCATGTCTTACCGACGGTGATCTTATAGAATTCGGATCGGGCGGCAGAACAATGGGTTATATCCGCCGAGATGAAAAGGATATGCTTCTGTGTGTGTTCAATGCAGCAGATTATGAGATACGCTTCAAAATGCCGCAGGAATTCATAGGAGGCAAAGCATATATGGGAACAGTGATCGAGGAAGATGAACTTGTTATTCCCCGTGACGGCTGTGCTTTTGTCTGGAAGGAAACACCTGAAGAGCCGATAGAGAAAGAGGAAGTTCTTCCAAAGGAAGATGCTCCGGAAGATACCGGAAACGAATAATAATAAGGAAAACGTCTGATATGCAAAAATGCAGTCAGGCGTTTTTTATCGGTGTAAATATTGAAATCATCTGATTAAAAATGTATAATAGGACATATACATCTGCGGCAGAGCATATTTGCGACTGCAAAAAATGCAGTGTACAGGAGAAAAAATGAGTAAACTTACAGATATAACTTATGTAAAGGGAGTGCTTTCCAGGCACGGTTTTACGTTTTCAAAGGCACTTGGCCAGAATTTTCTGATAAATCCATCGGTGTGTCCGAAAATGGCGGAGCTGTCCGGCTGTTCTGATAAAATCGGAGTGATAGAGATAGGTCCCGGGGCAGGAGTGCTGACAAATGAGCTTGCAAAGCAGTCATATAAGGTGGTTGCGATAGAGCTTGATAAAAGACTGCTGCCAGTTCTTGACGAAACACTGAGCGGACATAAAAATGTAAAGATAATCAATGATGATGCAATGAAGCTTGATCTTCATAAGCTGATCAAAGAGGAGTTCGGAGAAAATGAGGTAGTGATATGTGCAAACCTGCCTTATTATATTACCTCTCCGGTGATAATGCGAATACTTGAGGAAAAGCTGCCGATCAATTCACTTACGGTAATGGTACAGAAGGAGGCAGCAGACAGGATCTGTGCGCAGCCCGGAACAAGACAGTCAGGTGCAATAAGTGCAGCGGTACATTATTACAGTGATCCAAAGCTTCTTTTCAAGGTGTCAGCCGGAAGCTTTATACCTGCGCCAAAAGTTGATTCTGCTGTGATCAAGCTTGATATATTGAAAGAGCCGCCTGTAAAGATAAAGGAAGAAAAGCTGTTTTTCAGAGTGGTAAAGGCTGCGTTCTCGCAAAGAAGAAAGACACTGTCAAATTCACTCAGCTCGGGAATGAAGCTTCCTAAGCAGCAGATAGCTGCTGTTCTTGAGAAAGCCGGTATCAGGCAAAATGCAAGAGCAGAAGAAATGACAATGCAGGATTTTGCAGCAATAACTGTATATATCAGTGAAGAGGAAAAATGAAATAATACTGGCAGGTGACTGTAAGATGAAAAGAAAGGCTGCTGTTGTATGCTGTTCTGACGGAAGAAAAACACCAGAAAGAGAAAAGCTTGAGCTTACTGTAAAACATCTTGAAGAAATGGGAATAAGTGTATGTTTATCAGATCATCTTTTTTCTGAAAAGCCGTCATGTGAAACGCTCAGGCCGAAGGAACGTGCCGCAGAGCTTATGAGATTTTTTTCTGATAGTGCAATAACCGATATTTTTGATATTTCCGGCGGAGATCTTGCCAACGGGATACTTCCGTATCTTGATTATAATGCAATATCAGAAAGCGGCGCATGTTTTTACGGATACAGTGATCTTACAACATTGATAAATGCGATCTATGCGAAAACAGGCAAAAGCTCGGTTTTGTATCAGGTAAAAAACATTGCAGGAGATAACGCAGATATCCAGAAAAAAAGACTATCAGAATATCTTTGCGGTCAGAGTAAAGAGCTGACAGACTTCAGGTATGAATTTGTAAATGGTACAGAAATGAGCGGAGTACTTGTCGGAGGAAATATACGCTGTTTTCTGAAGCTTGCCGGAACAGAATATATGCCTGACCCATCAGGAAAGATATTGCTGCTTGAAGCATTTGGTTCAACGCTGCCGCAGGTATATAGCTGTATCAGTCAGCTTAATCAGCTTGGGTGCTTTGAAAAATGCAGAGGAATACTCCTGGGAACATTCACAAAACTGTGCAGTGAAGAGCTGTATGCAGAAGTTATAAGTCAGGTTATTTCGGAAACAGGCGGAAAAAAGCCTGTAGCAATTACCAGGGAAATAGGTCATGGAAGTGACAGCAGGGCAGCAATAATTGGAAAAACAGTGAGTCTGTCTGTTGACATAACAGTGCAGAGTATAATATAATAATTAGATAAGCTGACTTGTATTTCAGCCGGTTATTCAAAGGAGAGATCATTATGATAAAACTATTAGAGCTACTCAGTCAGAATGCAGATTTTACACCCGCCCAGCTTTCCGCAATGCTCGGAACAAGCGAGGAAGAGGTTAAAAAACAGATAGAAGAATATAAAAATGCCGGTGTGATAAAGGGAACCAAGGCGATCATCAACTGGAATAAGGTTCCTGATGCAGAGGTAAGGGCTATTATAGAATTAAAGGTTACCCCGAAACCCGAAACCGGATTTGATGATATTGCAGATATAGTAATGTCATATGAAAATGTAGAAGATGTGTACCTTGCAGCTTCTTCACGCTATGATCTTATTGCGCTTGTAAAAGGCGGAACAATACAGGAAATAGCGGAATTCGTATCCAAACGTCTTTCGACACTTGATAATGTGATCGGAACAGCGACAAGCTTTGTTCTGAATACATATAAACAGGACGGAGCAATTTTTGGAAATGAAAGTGAAGAGGAAGAGCAAAGGAGCATGATATTGTGATTGATTATTCCGGATTACTAAATAATAAGATACAGAATCTGAAACCTTCGGGTATAAGAAAATTTTTTGATATAGCAAATGAGATGGATCATGTTATTTCACTGAGTATAGGTGAGCCTGATTTTACAACACCGTGGCATGTACGTCAGGAGGGAATCGAATCTCTGAGAAGGGGACGAACATGGTATTCACCGAACAAGGGTTTTGCAGAGCTGAGAAATCAGATATCAAACTACTATGCAAGAAGATTTAATGTTGAATATAATCCTGATGAGGAAATACTGGTTTCAGTCGGCGGCAGCGAGGCAATTGATCTATGCATCAGAACTGTTGTTCAGGAAGGTGACGAGGTACTGATACCTCAGCCGTCATTTGTATGCTATGAGCCGATGACGATCATGGCAGACGGAAAGCCGGTAATTATTCAGACAAAGTCAGAAAATGAATTCAGGCTTACAGCAGAGGAGCTTGAGGCAGCTATTACTCCGAAGACAAAGCTGCTTATCCTGCCCTTCCCGAATAATCCTACTGGAGCAGTAATGAGAAGGGAACATCTTGAAGAGATAGCAAAGGTAATCGAAAAGCATAATATTCTTGTGTTGTCAGATGAAATATACGGAGAGCTTACATATGGCAAGGAAAGACATGTCAGCTTTGCCGATATAAAGAATATGAGGGAGCGTACAATAGTAGTAAGCGGTTTTTCAAAGGCTTATGCAATGACAGGCTGGCGACTTGGATATGCTCTCGGGCCGGAGCCGGTAATAACACAGATGACGAAGCTGCACCAGTATGCAATAATGAGTGCACCAACAACTGCTCAGTATGCAGCAATTGAAGCATTGAAGCACGGTGATGCAGATATCGAGCGTATGAGAGAAGAATACGATATGAGAAGAAGACTCATAGTTGACGGATTCTGTAAGATGGGTCTGACATGCTTTGAACCGGAAGGAGCATTTTATTGCTTCCCGAGTATACAGATTTCCGGAAAGACAAGTGAGCAGTTCTGTGAAGAACTGATTTATTCCCAGCATGTAGCAATAGTACCCGGCACAGCTTTCGGAGAATGTGGTGAGGGTTTTGCAAGAGTATCATATTCATATTCACTCAATCATATCAAGGAAGCACTGGAAAGAATCGAACGATTTCTTGATAAATAGTACTGTTTCGGCTGACACTGAATAGTCAGCCTGATGACATATCGGAAAGGCGGATAAAAATGAAAATGATTGTTCAGTCGCCGGCTAAAATAAACCTGTTTTTAGATATTACAGGCAAGCGCAGTGACGGATATCATATAATAAATACAGTAATGCAGTCAGTGTCACTGTATGATGATGTAATTGTAACATTGGAGAACGACAGCAATGAGATAAGACTTAGCTGCAGTAAGGATGAAATTCCATGCGACAGCACAAATACTGCATATAAAGCAGCAGAGCTTTTCTTTGAGCATACAGGAATAAAACGCAAGGGAGTCAGCATCAGGATAAAGAAACGCATCCCCTCGCAGGCAGGAATGGGAGGAGGAAGCACAGATGCAGCTGCTGTACTGTATGCTTTGAATGAATTGACAGATTCAAGGCTTACAAAGGAAGAGCTTGCGGAGCTTGGAGAGAAGATAGGCGCAGATGTTCCTTTCTGCGTATACGGAGGAACTATGTCAGCATCCGGAATAGGAACGATACTGAGTCCGCTGCCTGATATGCCGGATTGTTTTTTTGTAATAGTAATGCCGGATTTCAGGATATCAACAAAAGAAGCATACGAAAGCTCTGACAGATTAGGATATGATACAGTAAAGAGCATAGAGCCTCTTACAAATGCAGTATGCAGCGGAAATGCATCTCAGACTGCATCTTTGCTGTATAATAAATTTGAAGAGGTTGCGGATATTGAAGAAATAGGTAATATCAAATCTATGATGAAGGAAAGCGGAGCTCTGGGAGCACTTATGACCGGAAGCGGATCTGCTGTTTTCGGAATATTTGATGAAAAGGAAAAGGCGGAGGAATGTGAGGACATACTGAAAAAGCAGTATGACGAGGTATATATAGCAGAGCCGGTACGAAGCGGTCCGAAACAGATATTACCCGGCGGTCTGATAGGGTCATTTCTTGCAGAAAAATACTAACGGAATAATTCCTCAAACCATTCAATCAGCTTGAATTTAATAATATAACGGTCGCTGTTTTTAACAATATCGGTTTCGCCTTCACTGAGGGCAGAACCGATATCTTTTTTTGCAGCAGATACACAAACGGACGGGTAAAGAACACACCACCAGTTATGACCTTCACCGTTACCGATAACAATACGGACAGCGTCATAAGTACCGGCTGGGAGAGTAAAATCATCGTAAACTCTTGTATTGAAATGCATTTTTGTCAGAGAAGCATTAACATTGTAGTCAAAGCCTTCCTCAACAACAAGCTTTTGAGCAAGTGATTCGATAGATGAGAGATTTTTTTTTGTAATATGGATAGCTTCATTTTTAGAATGGCATTGAGCAAAAAGGGTATCAGTATAATTTGTGATCCTATCTCTCACTTTAAGCTTTAGAGTCTGATCTTCCTTGCTGTCTGAGTTTGCGATAATATGAAATCGAAGAAGTCTGTCCTCAATGTCATTGCAGGCACCGCAGAATCCAGCCGTTGAAAAGATAATGCAAAGAATAACAGCACAGCAGACAGATCTGAGAATAAGCTTCAGGTTCATATAAATTCCTCCTGTAAAAAAGACTGAATTAAAGTTCTGAATATTCAGATTATTGACATTTCTTATCAGAATATACAATGCCGCAAGTAAAATAGCTGTGGGTGTAAAAATAAATGTGACAGCTTTGAAAAAAGGCTCTTTAACTTTTACATAAAATAGGGAGAAAAGAGTCAGAACAACGGAAATGTACCGGTAGTCCATACTCAGAGTACAGCGGATTGAGTAGGGAGTTTGAAATCAGGAGTTCATGGAGTTAATGCAGAAAAAATATCAGCAGTTCAGGTTAAAAAAGCATGGCAGTGCCCGAGTAAAATTTTTTAAGGCTATAATAGCCGTGAATCAAGGGAGCAGGGCACGTTGCTTGGCTGTTTTCTTACGCTGCTGCTTTGTTCTTTCTGACAAATTATTCAGCGTAAGGCGTTCCCTTACGGAAACGCGCCAAAAGAAAGGAACCACAAGAGGAAGGGCTTTGGCCCCTCCTCTTAAGGTTCCT
>ONRO01000045.1 GCA_900320235.1 uncultured Eubacteriales bacterium | reverse complement strand
TAAACTACGGAAGTCTGCGACACTGGATCTATTATCTCAGTGCGAAATATAATATCAGCTCGCAGAAGGGCGGAAAGCCCAATGCGGCAGTCTGCTACATACTTGAAGTAAAGGGAATAATCAGAAATACAAGGGTATTCCTTCAGCATGGAATAATAAAGGATGATATGCCCTGGCTTTATTATAATGAAACTAAAATGCGCATGTTCGTATGCAGTACGGAACGTGAATGGAAATATGTAAGCGAAAAATACGGATATCCTGACGGCTGGGTCAGAAAGCTTGGCATATGCCGTCTTGATGAACTGCACGAAATGAAGGTAAAGCCAAAGCAGGTTCTGCTGATGCCGACATGGAGAAGCTGGATTGCAACACCTACATCAGCGTCTGACGAGATAGAAGATGTTTCGGATTTCAGGTCGACTGAATATTATCGCGGCTGGAGTGAATTCCTCTGCAGCGAAAGACTCCATGAGATACTCAGGAAATACGGTCTGAAGCTTGTATTTTATCCCCACAGGGATATGCAGTCATTCCTGCATTATTTTAATATAGATGATGAAAACATTACCGTTGCAAAATGGCCCGGATATGATGTTCAGGAGCTTCTGAAGGAATCTGCGTACCTGATCACTGATTATTCGAGCATTGCAATGGATTTTGCATATATGAAAAAAAGACTGATGTATTATCAGTTTGACTATGAAGATTTCAGAAAGGGTCAGTATCCTCAGGGGTATTTCAGCTATGAAAAAGACGGCTTCGGGCCTGTCGTATATAATGCTGATGATGCGCTGACAGAGCTTGAAAGGGCAGCAGAGGAGGATTTTGCAAATCCGGAAGAGTATCTTTCAAAGCATGACGGATTCTTTGATCTTTATGACAAAAACAACTGTGAACGTAATTATCAGGCAATAAAGGAGCTGTAATCAGCTTTTATCCTGCATAAGATGGGAGGTCAGGTAATGTCCTACGAATATGATGAGCTTGACGATTTTGATGATATAGATGATGAAGCCTTTGATGAGGCTGTACAGCCTGAGGAGGTCGGCGGCGATCAGGACAAAATAGATTTTGTGATAGCGTGGGTTGACGGAAATGACCCTGCATGGAGAGCTGAGAAGGATAAATATGACCTGCGTCCGTCAAAGGGTTCGGCAGAGGTAAGATTCCGTGACTGGAATAATCTGAGATACTGGTTCAGGGGAGTCGAGAAATTTGCGCCCTGGGTCAGAAAGGTCCATTTTGTGACATGGGGACATCTTCCTAAATGGCTCAATACGGACAACCCGAAGCTTCATATAGTCAACCACAGGGACTATATTCCCGGGAAATATCTGCCTACCTTTAATTCCCATACGATAGAGCTGAATTTTCACAGGATAGAAGGGCTTGCAGATAATTTTGTATATTTCAATGATGATATGTTCCTGACAAATGATGTATCAGAGGAGGACTTTTTCATCGAGGGCGAACCCTGTGATGTATACGGACTTAACTGCCTTTATTTCGCAGAGGATAGTATAGCGCATATCAATGGTTCAAATGTAGCAGAGATAAATAAGCATTTCGGCTCAAGCAAAAAGGTCATCTCGAAGAACAGATCGAAATGGTATTCTCCTGAAAACGGCTTCAAGAATAATTTCAAGACGCTGATGCTCAGCCGCTGGGACTGGTTCCCCGGCTTTCATTACGATCATCTTCCGACAAGCTTCAAAAAGTCAACATTTGACGAGGTATGGAATATATGCGGAAAAACCCTTGACAGGACCTGCCGGTGCAGATTCAGGAGCGATCTGAATGTAAATCAGTGGCTGATGAAATACTGGCAGATGTGCAGGGGAGAAAGCATTCCGAGAAAAGAGATCGGACACTGTTATCATCTCAAGGATGAGGATATCCGGCCGATGTGCGATGATATTATCAGACAGAAATATAAAGTAATATGCGTAAATGATACAGCACTGACAACGGATTTCGAGAAAAAATGCAAAATGCTCCGCAAGAGCTTTTATTCAATACTGCCTGAAAAATCAGGCTTTGAAATATAACGGAGGAATTTATGAAGTATTCTTTTTCAAAAAAAGATACCCTTGTTGTAAAGGGAATAGCTATAATCTTTCTGGTATTTTATCATTGTCTGTCAAAAAAGGGAAGACTTTTGGGTTATGATATCAGCTTTGCACCTCTTAGTCAGTACCATGCATTTTATATTTTCGACAGTATGAATGTATGTGTGGGCACATTCGCAATATTGTCTGCTTTCGGTCTTATGAGGACGATAAATTATAAATATCTCAAAAACGGAAAGGAAAAGCTCGACAGATATGACAGTTCTGATTTTCTTGTCAGAAGGGTAATATCGCTTATAGGTGCTTTCTTTATTCCGTATATCATCTGTACGCTGATATCTATTTTTGCATTCAACCATAATCCGTATGGCGAGGGAAGCGTATTTGTACTTAATATGCTCTGCGATATGCTCGGTATCGCAGGATTGCTGGGAACTCCGCTTATGGTTGAAACATGGTGGTATATGAGCTTTGCCCTGATAATAATCGGACTTGTCCCGATTACAGTAAATCTATATAAAAAACATGGTCTTGCAGCACTTTTGCCTTACCTTATTATTCCGATACTGTTAAATGCAAAATTCTATAACGGTGCAAATCTCAATAATATGACACGCTGGTTATTTACAATTCCTCTGGGAATAATGCTTGCAGACAGCAATATTTATGAAAAAATGAAAGAGTTCTCTATCACAAAGAATAAGGTGATCTCAAAGATCATAAAATTCGTGATCTGGACAGTACTTCTGCTGGGATTATTCTGGCTGAGAAAACAGGCATGGGGCTGGACATATCTGTATTATGTAATCAGCTCAGTGCTTCCGATGGTATTTATCTACTGGCTTTATGAATTTGTCTGCGGAATAAAGATACTCAACAGTATTCTTGCATTTATCGGAAAATATTCCTCGGATATATTCTTCATGCATACATTCATCCGTGCAGTATGGTTCCCTGATTTCACATATTCACTGAAATACTGGTACGCTGTGTTTGCATTTGTAATGATATCTTCACTTATAATGGCGATAGCTGTGGATCTTATCCGCAAGCTTGTGCGCTGGGATAAGCTTATGGGGCTTGTCGGCAAGAAAGGATCAGAATTTGTAAGCTGGCTTCTGAAGGTTCCTGAAAAAGAGAATGCCTGATTCTGAAAAAGATTGATTACGGAGAAAACGATATGGAAAACAGTAAAATTGATTTTGTAATGATATGGGTTGACGGTAATGACCCGCAGTGGCAGAAGGAAAAAAATAAATATGATTCTTCTGATGAAAAGGGCGATAATACTATAGTCCGTTACAGGAGCTGGGACAATCTGCAATATTGGTTCAGAGGTATCGAAAAATTTGCACCGTGGGTCAACAAAATTCATTTTGTCACCTGGGGACATCTTCCGCCGTGGCTAAATACAAATCACCCGAAATTAAATATTGTAAATCACAGGGATTATATACCCCAAAAATATCTCCCGACATTCAATGCAAATACAATTGAGCTCAATCTTCATCGTATTGAGGGACTTGCGGAGCAGTTTGTATATTTTAACGATGATATGTTCATTACGGACTATGTAAAGCCTGAGGACTTTTTCCGTGACGGACATCCTATGGATACATACGGACTTGACTGTATTTTCTTTGCAAAGAAAAGTGCAGGCTTTTTCAACGGTAATGATATAGAGCTTATCAATACCCATTTTGATAAAAAACAATGCATTAAAAAGGACGGCAGAAAATGGTTCAGCCTTAAAAACGGATTTAAAAGAGTTATCAAAACAAGAGCACTGAATATGTGGCCGTGGTTTCCGGGAATTTATTATAATCATCTCCCGAGTAATTTTCTTAAAAGCACATTTGAGAAAATATGGGAGGCAGAGGGCGAAGTACTGGATCAGACCTGTCTTGATAAATTCCGCACCAAATCAAACTGCAATCAGTGGCTTATGAAATTCTGGCAGTTAGCGGAGGGCATATGTATACCGAGGGGACTATCCATCGGAAAATGCTTTCATATAAAGGATAATATCTGGGATGAAGCATTGTCTTCTATAGAAAGCGGAAAATATAAGCTGATATGTGTTAATGATACAGTCAATACAAAGGATTTTGAATTGCAGAAACAGCAGGTCATTAACGCTTTTCAGAAACTGCTTTCCGAAAAAAGTGAATTTGAAAAATAAAAATTCTGAGGGATGAATATGAGCGGATATAAGTTTAAAGTATCGGTCGTTATGCCGGTTTATAATACTGAAAAATATCTGTCCGAGGCGGTGGAATCGCTTATCGGTCAGAGTATAGGATTTGAAAATATACAGCTTATCATTGTCAATGACGGAAGCACGGATAAAAGCGGGGAAATGTGCTTGGAGTACCTGAAAAAATATCCGGAAAATGTTGTATATCTCAGTCAGGAAAATAGGGGAGTAAGCGCAGCAAGAAACCTCGGTATGAAAAGAATAGAGGGAAAATATGTCAGCTTCCTTGATTCTGACGACAAATGGGACGGTGAGGCGCTGAAAAAGCTCTTTGATTTCATGGAAAAAAACTATGAAAAGACAGATGCGGCAGCTGCAAGAAAAAAGCTTTTTGACGGCGGCAGCGGATATCATTCACTTGACTATAAATTTGACAAGACAATAATAGCAGACCTTAACAGACGCTTTGATCTTATTCAGATGGATGTAACCAGCGTGCTTGTGAAAAGTGAAGCAGTAAAGGGACTTGAGTTCTGTGAAAAACTGTGTTACGGTGAGGATGCAAGGTTCATAAATACAGTTCTTCTGGAAAAATGCACCATAGGTCTTGTAAAGGATGCACTGCATTATTACAGGATAAGAAGGGACGGAACCTCTGCTCTTCAGAAAGAGGGAAGCTCGGACAGCTATTATTTTGATTCTCCGAAGTATTTCCATGAATATCTTTTTGAGCTTTCAAAGGAAAAAAACGGAGAAATAAAGAAATTCATTCAGTATGCAGTAATGTATGATCTTTGCTGGAGAATGAAAAAGCCTGTATTTAAGCTTGTTGATAACGAAAAATACGAAAAGTATTCACAGATCATAAGAGATCTTCTGAAAAACATAGATGATGAAATAATCTACCGTCAGAGAAGTATATATATGAATATGAAAATGTATGCTCTCTCTCTCAAGTATGACCATGATGTCAGAAAGGATCTTGTATATTCTGACGGAAAGATCATGTACAAGGATTTCATGACAATAGACCTTGCACAGGCAAAAACACTTCTTATCTGGGACTATGTAGAAATAAAGGGAAATATTCTGCGTCTTGAGGGCAAGGATAACTGCTGGATGAGAGGCGATGATTTCAATTACTATGCGAAGGTCGGCGGTGAGATATACTACCCGTCATATTTTTACTGCAAGAAATTTGACCTTGTAACAATGGACGGCTCTGTAAACAGGGGACGTGCTGTTGTATTTGAGATACATCTGAACAGGAATAAGGAAACAAAGATCAGCTTTTTCTATCGTTTCAAGGACAAGACAAGCGAGATATATACATCTCTCGGAAAGTTTTCACACCTTCCGAAACTCGAAACAGGATATTATGCAAAGGATGATATAATTCTGACAAGGGATGAAAAGAGCCTTATCTCACGCCCCTATACTCAGGAATTGAAAGAAGAGCTTGAAGAAAGCTACTGCAAGACATTATTAGAACTTGGAAAGGACGATATCATAGAGCTGAGAAAAGAATACTTTGCAAAAAAGGCAGAGCATAAGAAAAAACTATGGATGATATCCGACCGTACATATGTTGCAAATGATAACGGCGAGCATTTCTTCAGATATATGAATAAGAGGATAAGCAGAGGTATAGAAACAGTTTTCAATATTAACAGTGATTGTCCTGATTATGAAAGAATGAAGAAATACGGCAAGGTAGTTCCCTATGATTCACCTGAATATAAAATGAACTTTCTTCTTTCGGATAAGATAATATCCTCGGCTGCGTCCGATTATCTTTTCAATCCGTTCGGAGATGATAAACAGTATATTGTAGATCTTCTCGGATATGATTTTGTTTATCTCAAGCATGGAATTATCAAGGATGATATGTCCACATGGCTTAATCATTTCAATAAAAGTATCAGACTGATGGTCACAGCGGCTGTACCGGAATACCTTTCTATTGTCAATGGAGATTACTGCATTGATAAGGAAAGAGCAGTGCTTACCGGACTTGCAAGATATGATAATCTGTATAGAAAGAATAAGCATAACCGCTCGAAAAAGAAGATCGTAATTCTTCCCACATGGAGAAAAAGCATTGAAGGAAGCTATGATACAAAAACAAATAAGAGTGTATACTACGATAAATTCAAAGAAACAGAATATTTCCGTTTCTATAATGATCTTATCAATAATGAACGGCTGATCAGTGCTATGAGAGAAAAAGGCTATACAGGTCTTTTGTGTATGCACCCGATGCATATTGAACAGTGCAGGGATTTTGACAGTAATGATATTTTTGCAGTGAATGACGGACTTGTAGATTATCAGAAAGAGTTTATCGAGGGCAGTGTGCTTGTGACAGACTATTCAAGTGTTGCATTTGATTTTGCCTATCTTAAAAAGCCGGTCGTATATACACAGTTCGATAAGGAAGAATTCTATAAGAAGCACACATACAGTGAAGGATATTTCAGCTATGAGGATGACGGATTCGGTCCTGTATGCAAGGATATTGATTCAACTGTTGATGCAATTATTGCTGTACTTGAAAATGACTGCAGAAATACAGAAGAGTATATAAACAGAACAGAAAAGTTCTATCCGTATTATGATGCACAATGCTGTAAGAGAATATATGAGTGTATCAGAGAAATAAACTGATGATTCAGTATCAGAGTGAGGATAATATGAGTGACAGGTCCTTTGACTTTACAGTTGTGATCCCGGTATATAAGGTAGAAAAGTATATCAGGGAAACTATTGAAAGTGTAATAGCTCAGAGTATAGGCTTCGAGGAGAGAACAGAGATCATTCTTGTCAATGACGGAAGTCCTGACAACAGCGGAGATATATGTCTGGAATTCAAAGAAAGATATCCTGAAAATATAATATATATAGAAAAAGAAAACGGCGGAGTCAGCTCGGCAAGAAATGCGGCAATTCCGTATATCAGAGGAAAATATGTAAATTTTCTTGATTCGGATGACTGCTGGAGCGTGGAAGCATTTGAAAATGTTTTCAGACTTTTTGAGGAGCATTATTCTGAAACAGATGTTGTTGGCTGCCGCAAGGAATTTTTCGGTGCAAAAACAGGCTTTCATTATCTGGATTATAAATTTGAAAGCACAAGGGTCATAGATCTGAGAAAAGATCCTGAATTTATTCAGCTCGATGTTACGGGAGCCTTTATCAAGACAGAGGCAATAGGCAGCAGACGATTTTCTGAAAAGCTTAAATTCGGTGAGGATGCCCAGTTTGTGACCTCGATATTGCTTGAAAAATGTACTCTCGGAGTATGCAGGGAGGCTGTACATAAATACCGCAAAAGAACAGACGGAAGCTCAGCTCTTCAGAATGATGTAAAGGACCCCGGTTATTATACAGCTTCGCCGGATTATTTTCTTCAGCAGCTTCTGGATGAATCAAAAGAAAAATACGGCAAAGCTGAAAAGTTCGTACAGTTCACAGTAATGTATGAGCTTGGCTGGAGAATCAGAAAAAAGGATATCAGACAGTATCTTGATGATGATGAGTATAAAAGGTATTGTGATAAGCTTACATCGATATTGAAACAGATAGATGACAGCGTGATAAAACAGCAGCGGAATCTCTGGAAAAAGCATAAGATTTTCTGCCTGATGAAAAAACATGGAATGAACGGAGCAGCAAAGCTTTTTGCAGATATGAGCGGACTTGAAACGGTTTATAATAAGAAATAACTAATAACTAATAACTAATAGTGCTTAATGTCTTGAAATATTAAGTATATTCTGATAAAATAAAAAAGAAGTAATTATATGCCTGATCAGGAGGACGATAAAGTGAAGGATTATAAATATCAGTTTTCAATAATTATACCTGTGTATAATGTTGAGCAGTATCTTGCAGAAACACTTGAATCAGTAATAAATCAGACCATTGGCTTTGAGGATAATATACAGATTATCCTTGTCAATGACGGAAGTCCGGACAACAGTGAAAGTATATGTCTGCAATACAGAGATAAATACCCGGATAATATTGTATATGTCAAAAAGGAAAACGGAGGAGTAAGCTCAGCAAGAAATGAGGGAATTCCCTATGCAGAGGGAAAATATGTCAATTTTCTTGATTCGGATGACTGCTGGCAGAAAAATGCGTTTGAAAAAGTGCTCAAATTCTTTGATGAAAACTATGATATTATAGATGTAGTTGGCTGCAGAAAGAAGTTTTTTGACGCAATGACCGGATTCCATACGCTTGACTATAAGTTCAAGGTGACAAAGATCGTCGATCTTCGTGATGAATATGAATTCATACAGATGGATGTTACAGGTGCATTTATAAAAAATGAGGCTATCGGAGATGTGCGTTTCCTTACACAGCTGAAATACGGCGAGGATGCACAGTTCATAAATACGATCATACTTGAAAAATGTATGCTTGGCGTATGCCGTGAGGCTGTGCAGCTGTACAGAAAGCGTCCGGATGAAAGCTCGGCTTTGCAGAATGAGCTGAAAAGTGAAAGCTATTATTTTGATACACCGGTATATCTTCATCAGGCAATGTTCGATCTTTCAATAAAGAAGTACGGAAAAATCGAAACATTCATACAGTTTATGGCAATGTATGATCTTTCCTGGAGACTTAAAAAGAAAGTCAGGGAGCATCTTTCAGATGAGGATTATGAGCGCTATTGCAATCTGATTGTGGATATAATAAAACAGATAGACGACAGGGTAATTCTGAAACAGAAGCTGCTGTTTATGAATATGAAAATGTTCTGCCTTGAGAAAAAATATGGCAGAACTGTAAGAAAAGAACTTGAATATGACCACGGCAATCTCCTTTACAATAACCTGTCAACATTGAACCTGAATAATGCAAAAACAATAGTAATATGGTTTATTACAGAGATAAAGGACGGCGTGCTTTATCTTGAGGGAAAGGATAACTGCTGGCTTGCAAGGGACAGCTATGAATATTATGCACAGGTGGGAGAAGAAAAATATTACCCGACCTATTATCATGCTCCGGCATTTGATTTTGAAAATATGTTCGGAGTAGTAGAAGAAGGAAGAGGAATACGTCTTGCTATTCCATTGAAAAAGGGTGAGGAACAGAAGATACAGTTCATCTTCCGCTATGGCGAAAACAAGCGTCTTATATATACTTCAATGGGAAAATTTGCCCGTATACCACCGATATGGGGAGGCTATTATGCAAAAGATGATTTTCTTGTCAAAATGTCAGGAAAATGTTTTGCAGTACACCCGTATTCAAAAACACTACATAAAAAATATGAAACATTCTACCGTGAACAGCTTAAAAAGAATAACAGAGCTTATCTGATAAAATACCGCCGTCTGTACAGCCTGCTGAAAAAGAAGGATAAACAGATATGGCTTATTTCGGACAGAACTGACAAGGCGAATGATAACGGAGAACATATGTTCAGATATATAAATTCGCTAAAGCTGAAGGATGTCGATGTTTATTATGTAATAGATAAGAACAGCTCTGATTACAGTAAGATGAAAGCAATAGGAAAGGTAATTCCCTATAATACACCTCAGAGCAGACTGTATTCATTGCTTGCAGACAAGGTCATTTCCTCAAGCGGAAGTGAATATGTAATAAATGCTTTCGGCGGAGACAGAAAATTCCTCTGTGATCTTTATAATTTTGATTATGTGTTCCTGCAGCACGGTATTACAAAGGATGATATTTCGGAATGGATCAATAAATTCAATAAGAATATGAAAATGATCGTAACTGCCGGAAAGCCTGAGCAGAAGTCATTTACTGATCCGAACTATTCATACGGACCGGAGGTTCCTGTTCTTACAGGCTTCCCGAGACATGACAATCTTCTCAGAATGCAGAAAACACATCCTGTCGAAAAGAAAGTGCTGATTATCCCCACCTGGAGAAAAAGTATCAAGGGAAGCTATAACCCGAAAACAACAGAAAGCATTTATTTTGACGGATTCAGGGAAACAGAATATTTCCAGTTCTATAATTCTCTGATAAATAATAAAAAACTGTGTGAATGTATGAAGAAAAACGGCTATAAAGGCGTTCTTTGTATGCATCCGATCCATAGCGAGCAATGGGTTGATTTTGAGCCAAATGATGTATTTGAGATCAATCATGGCTATGTTGATTATCAGAAGGAATTTACAACATCTGCATTGCTTGTGACAGATTACTCGAGTGTATTCTTTGATTTTGCATTCCTCAGAAAGCCTGTTGTCTATTCTCAGTTTGATAATGAACAGTTCTTCTCAGGAGAACATTCATATACAAAGGGCTATTTCAGCTATGAGGAAAACGGTTTCGGCCCGGTATGCTATGATCTCGAAAGCACAGTTGATGAAATGATAAAATATATCGAAAATGATTGTAAAAACAGTGATGAATATATAGGCAGAATAGAAGATTTCTATGAATACTTTGATTCTGACAGCTGTAAACGTGTATATGAGAATATCAGAAAACTTGATGAATGATTTCTGATTGAATAATCCCCCTGATTACCCGGGCAGAACGATTTCCGGATGATCAGGGGGATAGTTTTCAGGCGGAATTAAAAAGATATGAGAAAAATGTAAATAATGATAGAAGCAGATAAATTCTGACAGAGAAAAAATTAATGTAAATAATGGTATCTTTGTGCGTATAGCCATACATTTCAGTATAGAATATTATTGTTAATGGAATTAGTTGTCACAGTATGGTCAAAAAGTATTAATGATGATTTGTTTTTGTGCAAAATTCCGTTTTTACAAAAATTTAATTAATATATGTCGAAAAATGCCTTGATAATATTAATGTTATGGAGTAAAATATATAAATGTATAGGAATGGGAAAAATATATTCAGGATGATAACCTGAAAATCAGTAAGAATAGGGAGAATGAAATGGTTTTTTCATCATTGTTTTTTGTCTACTTTTTTCTTGCCATAACTTTGGCAGCTTACTTTTTTTGTAAGACAATCAGATCAAAAAATATAGTTCTTGTTATTGCTTCACTTGTATTCTATGCGTGGGGTGAACCAATCTGGGTTGGTCTGCTTGTCCTGAGTGCCTTTATAAACTGGAAGGCTGCTCTGCTGATACAAAAGTATAAAAAAGTCAAAGCGGCAACGTTTATTGCAGGACTTGCAATAGTTATAGACCTGGCATTTCTGATAATATTCAAATACAGTGGATTTATTGTCGAAAATATAAACGGTCTTTTCCACTCCTCGATACCTGTTCCTCAGATCACAATGCCGATAGGAATCAGTTTCTTTACATTCCAGGCAATCTCCTACATACTTGATGTGCTTTGGGAAACAGTTCCGGCTCAGAAAAAATACGGAAGATTTCTTCTCTATCTGTCATTGTTCCCGCAGCTGATCGCAGGTCCTATTGTAAGATACAGTGTTATAGAAAAAGAGATCACTAACAGAAAATCCCGTCCTGTTGATGTCAGCGAGGGCGCAATGAGAGCGATAATCGGTCTTTCAAAGAAAGTAATTGTCGCAAATAATCTTTATGTAATTGTTGAGCAGTTCTTCGGCTCTGATATAACAAATCTTTCATTCCTTGGCACATGGTACGGAGTAATAATTTATTCTCTGTATGTATATTTCGATTTCAGCGGATACAGTGATATTGCTATCGGACTCGGAAGAATGTTCGGCTTCCACTTCAATGAAAACTTCAATTATCCGTTTATCTGCAAAACTATCAGCGAATTCTGGCAGAGATGGCATATTTCTCTTAGCTCATTCTTCAGAGATTACCTTTTCTATGCGCCGATCTTCGGCAGACCGAGAAAGTATTTTAACCTCTTTCTTGTATGGTTTTGTACAGGAATGTGGCACGGCGCATCATGGAATTTCATTTTCTGGGGTCTGTATTTTGGAATCTTCATCTTTATCGAAACCCTTATCGGAAAGAAAAAGCTTAAAAAGTGGAATAAGATATGGACCCATGTTTACAGTAAACTCATAATAATTGTGGGCTTCGGTATTTTTTATTTCACCGATCTGTCCCAGCTTGGACGGTTCTTCCTTAATATTTCCGGTATCAGCATGATATCAAACGGAAATGCATTCGGAGATCTGATTACATGGAATTCACTTGTCAATAATCTGTTCCTCATAATCTTTGCCATAGCAGTATCAATGCCGATACTTCCGAAGATCAAATATTTCTTCCTGGAATGGGGCAATAATACGGTATATGCTTTCGGTAAGGTCGCCGGAACGATAATCTGCTGCACTCT
>ONRO01000363.1 GCA_900320235.1 uncultured Eubacteriales bacterium | reverse complement strand
GGGGTAGAGTTAAGGAGGAGAGATTTCAAAAGAGAGGGACCTTAAGAGGAGGGGCAAAGCCCTTCCTCTTGTGGTTCCTTTCTTTTGACGCGTTTCCGTAAGGGAACGCCTTACGCTGAAAAAGTTGTCAGAAATAACAAAGCAGAAGCGGTATAAAGTTTGCCGGCACGCTGCACCCTATATTCACTTACCGCCCGTTTTTTTTAGCCTGCCCGGCATATCGCCTTAGCCGGGCAGATAACTGGAAATCAGGCAGTTTGTTTTGCCTGCTGAATCTTGCCGCTGTAAAGACTGCTGTCTTTGAAAAGTCCGGCGAATCTTAGTAAATATACTTTGCGCTGCGGGAGAAACACTTTTGTCAGTCTTCTTCAAGAAGCTTTGTACTGTCCGGACTTTCGAGCATTTCAACACGGCTGAGCTTTCTGTTGATCTGTCTTGTTCTTACGCCCACGAGATCATCAAGATCCTTTTCGACTGACTGCATATGTTTTCTTGTTTTATCAAGAACCGTTTCAAAATTGGCAAACTCTGTTTTGACTGCGCCGAGAATTTTCCATACTTCGCCGCTGCGTTTTTGTATTGCAAGTGTGCGAAAGCCCATCTGAAGGGAATTCAGCATTGCAGCCATTGTCGAAGGTCCTGCAATATTCACATGATAATCTTTCTGAAGCTGTGTTACGATATCTGTGCTTACGACCTCCGCATATAGTCCTTCAAACGGCAGGAACATTATCGCAAACTGAGTTGTAGCAGGGGGATAAATATATTTTTCGCTGATATCCCTGGCATTTTTTCTGAGAGCGGCAAAAAGCTCTTTTCTTGCGGCAGCGACAGCATCTTTGTCACCGCTTTCATACGCTGTCTGGAGATGAGCATAGATATCGCCGTTGAATTTTGAATCTATCGGCAGGTAAACGAAGCTGTTTTCGTCTGCACCGGGTAGCTTTACGGCAAATTCAACACGCTCCTTGCTTTTTGGAACGGTTGCGATATTTTCCTCATACTGTTCAGGCGCAAGTATCTGACTGAGGATAGCGCCCAGCTGTATTTCTCCGAGTATACCCCTTGTTTTTACATTTGAAAGAACATTTTTCAGATCACCCACACCTCTTGCGATATTCTGCATTTCTCCGAGTCCCTTGTAAACCTGTTCAAGACGTTCGCTGACGGTGCGGAAGGATTCATTTATTTTCTTGTCAAGTGCAGTCTGGAGCTTTTCATCAACCGTACCTCTTATTTTTTCAAGCTGGCGGTTGTTATCTTCAGTCATACGGATCAGACTGCGGCTGTTGTCTTCTGCCATTTTTGCAAGCTGAGCGGAAACCGTTTTTCTGATTTCGGAAAGCTTCTGTTCTGTGGTAGTTTCAAGAGTGCGCAGACGTTCCTCTGACTGACGCTGCTGTGCTGACATATTACTGCTCATAGTATCAAGCCTGGAATTGATGCTTTCGTTCATATCTGTAAACTTGGCGGTAATTGAATCACGCATTTCTCCGATAAGCTTCAATTCTGCGCTGCTTCTGTCGGAAACCGAACGTAAAAGAGCCTTATCCGCCTGAACCGTATTGTCGCCTATAAGCCGCAGCTCAGACAGCTGTGCTTTTGAATTTGCCTCGCTCTGAGCCTTGATGCCTTCACGCATACCGGCCATGTTTGTGCTTATGATGCTGTTAAGCTCCCGACGCAGCTCGCTTTGTGCCTGTGCCTGTTCACGGCTGAAATTGCTCTGCTGTTCAGAAATGACACGAAGCTGTGTTTTTATTTCCTCAAGCTCACGGTGTGTTTTTTTGTCCCTGCTGCCCGGACCTGTTCTGGTGAAATAGATCTCTGCTCCTGCAAGCAGCACAAGTATGATCTGTACTATCAGTATTATGATCTGTCCAGTTTCCATATTATCCTCCTGTTCTGATAAAAAAGTGACGTTCCGGGCATTGTGCCGGTACGTCACCTGAACTGCGTTATCAAGGGCTGCGCCGCCCGGTTCTGAAAGAGCAGCCGTCAGTAAAGCACAAGAGTGCTGCCGCTGAAATAACAGCTGCATTCATAATTTTCGTGCATCTTGTTTTCACTGTCATAAATGCTGCAAACGGGAACGGTATTGCCGCTTTCTTCATTGAAATTATTCTTTCTTGTAATAACATATCTGTTGTCAATGCAGGTTACAAAGCTTCCGAGATCTGATTTATAGGAAATCTCTGCATTGCTGTTGACGATACCCCTGACTCTGACGTTTGTTTTGTCGTCCGATACAGAAAATACGGCAAAGGGCTTTTCCTCAACAATATAAAACAAGTCAGCTTCTTCATTGCTGCTAAGGTCGGCTTCAATGTCGAGGGCATTTGTAAATACATTATAGCTGCAGATCTTTTCCTGACCCGTGCGGAATTCCTTTGCACGGAAATACATCTTTTCTCCGTCAATACCCATATATCTTGCAAGAGCTTTGATATCTGCGCTTGCAATACATTTTTTCGTAATAGTTTCATTTCCTGACTTAAGCTCAGCTTCAAGCTCACTTATGCTGCAAAGCCAGATATTATCCCTTATATCAACATTGATCCATCTCTGTTCGTCATAATAGCCCTTTTTGATATCTTCATCAGCGAAAGGATCAAGAAGAACTGCATAACGGACACCGTGAGTTTCCATGAGCCTGATATTTGCTGTGCCGAGCTTTGCGATGAGCGGGTTTTTGACAAAATGCTTTACGTTTGTTTTAAGATCGTAAAGATAGCAAAGACATTCACAGCCTGTTATGCTTTTGTACTGTGCGAACATTTCAGCATTTGCTTCGTCAGGTCCCATGAAAATCAGAACATTGCTGCTGTCAAGTGCAAGACAGCTCCTGAATGCGCCTGTGCAGACAATTTTTCTTCTGCTGAGCTCTGAGCCGTCAGTTTTTGAAAGCTCGATAAGCCAGAGACTGTTCTTTCCGTTTTCAAGAATAAGAATAATGGTGCTGTCAAAAGCAAAAATATGTTCTACAAAGGTAGGATCCTCAAGGGTATAGTTTGTGATGAGTCTTTCATGTCTTGTACTGCGGTCGTATTCAAGAATGAAAAGCTCGTTTTTGCCGTTTGTATTCTTTTCTTCTGCATAATAGATATATGAGCTGTCAACATGGAAAAGCTCAATATTTCTTTCTGAGAAAATGTTTCTTATATCAACAACTGTCATTTTATTCAGCCTTTCTTGATTATAATAATGCTTTCCGCATAGTGCTTCACTGAGTTTAAGGAAATTATTGATCTGAATCAGCCGTGATTCACAAAAATCAGGATTCTGCGGTTCATTCCGGTAATAAATAAAACTGAATGCATTCAGTTTTCATCCAGATTTCTGATGATCCGGCAGCGTATTTCATCCCGGAAATTAATATAAACTATGCCGGATGAGAAAAAAGACGATATACGCCGTTTGCTGCAAAATGCAGATAAAACAATGCCTGCGGGTAAACCGTATCAATATAAAGTATATGTTATCTTTAATTTTTTGTCAATGTACTAAATAAATACATTCAGAAAAAATTCTTAAAATCCATTGTATATTTGAAGGTTTTCGTTTATAATAGAATAAACATGGATATCTGTCCGCTTTTTCCGGAAGATAATCTTTAATACCGGCGTAATGAAAAAACGCAGCTTTGTTTTGTGAAAAAAGAAGGTGTACGGCGTTTTTTCTGAGCCTGAAAAAAACTGGAGGGTTGAATTTGGATCTTTATACACTGACTCTGAAGGGTATCATAGCTTTGCTTGAAAGTATTGATAAAAAATCATATATTCCTGTTGTTGAAGAATGTATAGAAAAATGGGAAAATGAAAAGGATACCGATTTGTTCCGCAGGGAGTTTGACAAGGACGGACGTTTCGGGGATTTCCGTATTGACAGCAGAACAACTGATACACCTCAGAAAGGTTTCTGGGCAGCTCAGATGTTCTCTGCACTCGTTGCGCTTTCAGCTCAGCTTGCGGATTTCCGTAAAAAGGGTATCAGCGATGATATCGAATTCATACGCAAGAATTTCGGTGCAGCAAATGAAGTAATGGTTACCGGCAAATGCAGAAAATGCGGGTACAGAGTAGCTACTGCAAGCGATATCGACAAATATGTTTCAAAGATCGTTATTGCAAAAAGACTTGTAAGCGGACTTGAAAAAGGAAATATCGGAGAAGAAGTCAAAGCTGTTGTTTCGCTTGAATGTGACGATATTGAAAGAGAACGCAGAAAGACCATTCTCAGACTTGATAATTCAGGTGTTGAGCACAGCGATAAATTCGGAAAGCTTGTGATCTGCCCTGAATGCGGAAGCAGGGAGATCGTAGAGGGAAGATTACTCAGAAGCCTGAGAGAAAATGTTTTTGTGACACTTGACAGATGATATAAAATAACACGGACCACAGTGCGGATCATTACAATCAGCATGATCAAATCCGGAAGAAGGAGGGAATAGGGTGAAAAAACAAATTGCAATAATAATCATAAGCTCGGTCATTGCTATGATACTTTGCGGCTGCGGCGGCACAGGTACGGAGCAGTCAAAGAATACGGCTGCAGTTTCCGGAAATGCGGAAAGCTCTGAGTCAAAAAGTGCAGAAAGCAGTACATCAGCCAGCTCTGATGACAAGAAAAGCAGCACAGCTTCATCAAAGGCTGAATCCTCGGCTGAAAACAGCAAAAAAGAGTCTTCAGAAAGCTCCGCTGCCGTGAGCGGGGAAAGCAAGGCGGGTACGGAAAGCTCTGCCGCCGAAAAGAGCAGTTCGGAAAGATCCGGTGCAGATACTTCTGTTGCAGAAAGTACACAGTCTGAGCAGACATCTCAGGAAAGCGACGGCGTAGTGTATGATGAGGACGGCGCAGTTATTGAAACGCCGAGCAAATATGTCAGCACAATGCAGAAAACGATTGATGTTTCCGATGCAGAGCTTGCAAAGACAGGCGAGGATCTTAACAGTTTCTTTTTTACTGCAAAGAAAGAGCTTGATGATTTTGTAAAGAATAATAAAGATAAGTATTCACTTGAAAAAACCGACAGCGGAAATACATTTTCCGAAAGCACAGATACATTTGATGATACATTCTTTGAAACGATGAATGTTCTTGTTGTTGTGCAGTCGTATGATAAGGATAAGGGTATTGAGATCGGAGATACCCATATTGAGGCAAAGGGACCGATTCTTGATATCTATAAGGAACAGCCGAGAGCACCTGATAAAGCAGCTTATGTTCTTACAATAATTAGCTATAAGAAAAAAGAAGTCAGTAAAAAACCGGAAATAAATATTCTTCCTGCGGGAGAAATGTATACAGATGAATCCGATCCCGACGTTATCGTAAGTCTTGGTGACGAGGATGAGGACGAGGAAGTTGAAAACAACGTATCTGTTACAGAAGACGGTGATATAGTCTATACAAACTGACAGACAAAGCTTGATAGAATTAAAGTTCAGGTCTGCCCCTTTAAAAGGCTGACACGGAGTCCGGGTGGCTTTGCCTGCCCG
>ONRO01000100.1 GCA_900320235.1 uncultured Eubacteriales bacterium | reverse complement strand
GAAGCTGTGCATTGAAAAGGGAATACTGAATGGTCAGCAGTTCCATGACTGCATGATGGAGGGCAACCGCACAGAATAAGACGGCTGCCCTTTTTTAAAAGAAGTATGAAATGAAAGAACCGGAAAATCAAAGCGATCCGGGACCGATAAGGAGGAAACAACCGGTGAAAAGGATAATGATAGTTGAAGATAATGAAAAGCTCGGACAGGAGCTTAAAATTTTCCTGTCGTCCAACGGCTATGACTGCAGCAGGCTTGAAAGCTTTGACAGAATTGTAGATGATATTCTTGAGGCAGCTCCGGACCTTCTGCTGCTGGATCTTGGTCTGCCGGGAGCGGACGGACATTATATCTGCCGTGAACTGCGTCGGGTATCGTCAATGCCGATAATAATAATAACAAGTCGTCAGAGCGAACTTGACGAGCTTACCGCCCTGAATTTCGGTGCAGACAATTATGTGACAAAGCCGTTCAATCTCCAGATACTTCTTGCAAAGATAAGCGCACTTCTCAGACGGACAGAAAGCAGTGCTTCTGAAACACTGAACATAAGCGGAATAAATGTAAACATTGCAAAGGGAACTGTCAGCGCCGGAGGAAACAGCTCTGTTCTGACGAAAAATGAGCTGATGATACTTCGCTGTCTGATAGGACAGAAAGGGCGGATAGTCACAAGAGAAACGATAATGCAGTATCTATGGGACGATGAAAGCTTTGTAGACGACAATACACTCACGGTGAATATTGCAAGGCTGCGCAAAAAGCTTGACAGTCTGGGACAGGGGACTATTATCCGAACAAGACGCGGACAGGGCTATATTCTGGAATAACGGAGGAAAAAAGATGAAGCTGAAAAAATATCTCGGGGATAATATACCGCTGATACTGCTGATAAGCTTTGGTATCTGCTGCGTTGAGATACTGCTGCTGCATTATGATATCGGGATATGGATGCGCATACTACTGCCTGTGATCATTCTTTCGTGTCTGTCAGCAGCACTGGGCTTTGATTATTACAGGCGAAGTCATTATTACAATAGTCTGCTTGCCTCACTTGATGCGCTTGAGGACAAGTATCTTGTACATGCACTGATCCATGAAGGAGAATTCACAGATGCGAAGCTGCTTGATGAAATACTATATACAACAGGAAAATCAATGACGGAGAATGTCGGCAGAGCAAGAAAAGAACAGGAAGAATACAAAGAATATATGGAGCTATGGGTGCATGATATAAAGCTTCCGATAGCAGCGGCAAAGCTTGTTGCAGAAAACAATCCCGGTCCGGTTTCTGAGAGCATGGACGAGGAACTTGACAAAATAGATGCAATGACGGAAAATGTACTATATTATGCCAGAAGTGAATGTGTTGAAAAGGACTACATAATCAGGCGCTGCAATCTGAAGGAGCTTGTGGGAGCAAGCGTGCGTGCAAACAAGAAATATCTGATACGCTCACATTTTTCAATTAATATCCGGAACTGTGATATACAGGTACTGACGGACCCGAAATGGGCGAGCTTTATACTGAATCAGATCATTTCAAACAGTATAAAATATTCTTCCTCAAAGCCATCTCTGACGTTCAGTGCATCAAAGGGAAAGGAAGGAATATCTCTTTCAGTTTCAGACAATGGTATCGGCATCAGTGCAGACGAGCTCGGGAGAATATTTGAAAAGGGTTTTACAGGCAGCGGAGGAAGAAATGAGGGCAGCAGATCAACAGGCATAGGGTTATATCTATGCCGGAAATTATGCGGAAAGCTTGGAATGGGGATAAGAGCATCATCAGAACCGGGGAAAGGAACTGAAATTACCATTGTATTTCCGAAAGAAAGCTTTTTCATGCAGGAATAAAATGGAGTGAGTTTATTTTTTGTCAGAGATAAATAAATGGGCAATGGAAAAAGTTCCGGTGTTGATGATGCAAGAAAACTCAACAAGCCGGATAACAGTGCAGATGTTGTACTGCTTATGGGACCTCTGTATCATCTGCAGAACAAGGATGACCGCAACAAGGCGCTGAGTGAAGCCTTCAGAGTGCTTAAAAAAGTGGTCTGCTCATTGCAGCTGGAATATCCAGATTCAGCTGTACAACCTGGGCATTATCAGTTTACGGAAGCGATAATAACTTTCCTGATGACGATATTTATTTGAATATGCTCAGACAGGAAATTGAAACCGGAATTCATATCCGTCCTGATGAATACCCGTTCTTTATTGCTGATGCTTATTTTCATACCTCTGAGGAAATAATGGATGAATTCTGCAGCAACGGATTTGAAATTATCAATTATCATGCTGTTGAAGGCAGCATCTGGATCACACCCGGGCTTGATAAAAAATGGCAGGATCCGGACAGCAGAAATCGGATGCTTTATATATTAATGCAACCGAACATGAAAAATCCATGATGGGAATGAGTCCGCATTTTCTTATGATAGGGAAAAAATAATACTGCCGGAAAATACTGCATCTATGACTCAGATGATTCCGGCTGCGCTGTAAATATTTTACTCTGAATAAATATAAGAACCGCCCTGCCAGATTTCGACAGAGCGGTTTTTTGTAATAATATATGTGTTTTTTCCGAACTGTCCATGAAAATCAGAACAATTCTTTCTGAAAAACTATGTCTGTTATGACTTCATTCCGGCTTTACAAGCGGAAGCTCATCTTCTTCATATGACTGTTGGCTTGTCTGAATAATATCTTGATTCTGCAACTGGATTATTTCCATTTCAATGCACTCATATTCTTCTTTTATCATAACTGAACACCTCCATATATCAATAATAAATGTATACATCTTTCTGATACAGATACTACTCCTTGACCACGTCTGTTATCTGAAAGAACAAACTTACGTCAATTGAGCAGAAAGAATCTTGCCGTTTTTTATGAGAATCAGGAATACTGCATGTATACTGAGTTTTTCCTGATTTCTCAGCAAAAATAAAGAAAACACTGATCAATCAATAAGCCGGTATACAGCTCAGGGGTAAAATCAACTCTGGCAACTCGTTTCAACATCTGAGTTATTCATTGAGTCAGCATTTACTTTAAAAGATAACCACAGAAACATTTTCCGGCGATAAGCGGAAATGCTTCTTTGAGTGGAGACTGCTGGACTCGAACCAGTGACCTCCTGCATGTCAAGCAGACGCTCTAACCAGCTGAGCTAAGCCTCCATATTCTTCTATGACATTATACACCACAAAAAAGATAATGTCAACATTTTTCCACTATATTTAAATTTCATAATCAGAAATTTAAATACCCTGTTTTCCTGAGCGTAACCTAAGGATCTTTTTTCAGGAACTTACGGGAAAGATTCTTCGTCGCTTCGTTCCTCAGAATGACAGGGTGTGCTCTGCTCCTCATAATGACATAATTTGTTGAATAATACTGGAATGGCTGCCGCACTTTTTTATGCAACAGTCATTCTTTATGGGTAAGGGATTTATTCTCTGTTCCCGGTTGTATGTTGATCAGTGGCAGATCATTTATCAAACTCAGTTATTATCAGTCTTCAGTCAGGGTGCTTGACGGGCTATAAATATTGCCGGTATCAACCTCTTCAAGATTGCCGTCAGAGTATTTTAACTGCTGAAGACCGCCTGCTGCACGGATGCAAAGGATTCCGTCTTCAACTGTCCATCTTGCAGGTGCGGAATTACCGTTGACATCCTTATAGACAGCTGTACCGTCGGAATTGATGATAATTCCGCTGTAATTTCCGCCGATATTCCATTCCCATGCTCCCACAAACTGATTATTTGTCTCATCATCTGTGTCTTCTTCCTCAGATGCCTCATCGGTATCTGCATCACTTTCCTGAACTGATTCCTCTGCGCTTTCCTCAGCAGATTCCCCGGTGTCCTCCTCTGCGGATTCCTCATTGTTTTCCTCGCCGGAGTCAGCCTTGCTCTACTCAGCAGGCTCAGCCTTGCTTTCTTCGGTTTTGCCTGCCTGTTCAGAATCATCCTTGCTTTCTTCCTCTGATACTTCTGAGGATGCGACGGATGAGGCAGAGCTTTCCTGACTTTTATTGTCATTCTTTGCACAGCCTGTTCCTGCACAGACAATTGTCGCAGCTGCAATTGCTACTGCTAATACTTTCCAGAAATTTGATTTCATCTTTATCATTCCTTTATTTTATTATTTATGTCATAAAATTCAGACAGATAGCTGACACCGTGACACAGTATTGCTTTCTTACCGTTTGAGGAAAACTAATAGTTTACGATTGTCGGCTTTTTGGAATGCTGTGTTTGATAATAAGCGTATAGTTCAGTTGCTATTACATTTCCGGCGTAAAATATAAACCAATAAAAGACCTCCCGATTTTTTTATTGTAGATTTTTCTTGCGAAAAGTGAAATAATTATAGTGATATTGCAGTATCTTACGGATGTGAATGCTGCTGGAAATAAATTGATTTATGAGGAGGTAACTATATGAAATTATTCAGAAAAGCACTCAGTCTTCTGTTGGCATTTGTTATGCTATCCGGTATTTTTACTGCCTTTCCTGTGACCAAGACGCTCAGTACCGTCTTTTTCCTTTTCATTTTCCGAAGCAATATAAGCCACCGCGAATTCTTCATCAGTAAGAATGGTGTCTGTATAGTCTTTTATGTTGAAAGTCTTTATCTCGACCGTTTTTCCGTCAATGGTAACTTTCACGGTAATATCACAGGTCATTTCAGCAGCCGGTAAATTCAAGGTTGATCTGTAACCATCGTCAGTCTTATCTTCAGCTGTCAGAGTTACGGAAGAAGAT
>ONRO01000038.1 GCA_900320235.1 uncultured Eubacteriales bacterium | reverse complement strand
GACGGCAGTAAGGACAGAACATGGGAACTTATAGAAAAATACAGTATTGAAAGCAAATATATAGGCGGAGTAAAGCTGAGCAGGAACAGAGGACACCAGAATGCACTTCTTGCCGGACTTATGACTGCAAAGGGAAAATGCGACTGCGTTATCTCACTTGATGCTGATCTTCAGGACGACATAGGAGTTCTTGATCAGTTTGTAAAAAAATATCAGGAGGGCTGCGAGGTTGTATACGGTGTAAGAAGCAGCCGTGAAACAGATACTGCATTCAAGAGAGGTACAGCACAGGGATATTATAAATTCATGGCTATGCTCGGGGTTGATATAGTATATAATCATGCAGATTATCGTCTGATGGGCAGCCGTGCGCTTGATGCGCTTGCCGGATACAGGGAAGTCAATCTGTTTCTGAGAGGAATAGTTCCGCTGATCGGTTTCAGAAGTGATTATGTGTATTATGAAAGAAGTGAAAGGTTCGCCGGGGAATCAAAGTATCCTCTTAAAAAGATGCTGAAATTTGCTGTTGATGGAATAACCTCGTTCAGTGTCAAGCCGCTTAAAATCATTTCAAATTTAGGTATAATTATATGCCTTCTCAGCGTAATATTCTTTATATACTCACTTATTTCTTTTTTCACCGGAAGCAGTGTTGCGGGCTGGGCATCGATTATGTGTTCGATATGGTTCCTTGGAGGACTTCAGATGCTGTGCATCGGAATTGTAGGAACGTATGTCGGAAAGATTTACAGTGAAAGCAAGCACAGACCAAGATTTATTATCGACAAAACAATTATACGGAAGTAAAAAAAGGAATTCAAACAGACCTGCCGCTGCGTATGCACGGCAGGTCTGAAATATAAGTCGGAAAAATACGTATGAATGAGAGCCTTTATGAGTTATTATGATCGGCTGTATGCATAATGATAAGGAGGAGATAGTATGACAGGAGAAAAAATACTTGAATATATGGATGAAATAAAAAGCGATCTGAATGAGCTGATATCAATAAGATCGGTGTCATGTGAGGGAGATAAGCTGCCTGAAAAAGCACTTGACTATATTCTTGGTAGAGCTGAGGAAATGGGCTTTGAAGTGAAAAAAACGGGAAATATTGCCGGTCATATTGAATATGGCAGCGGTGAGGAAATTGCAGCAGTGCTTGCACATGTTGATGTTGTTCCTGCCGGTGAGGGATGGAGCGTGGAGCCTTTTGCACTGACTGAAAAGGACGGAAGATTATACGGCAGAGGCGTTGTTGATGATAAGGGCCCGGCAATTACTGCGTTATATTGCCTGAAGGCTCTCAAGGACAGCGGTATCAACCCGCAGAGGAGAATAAGACTGATAATAGGAGCAGCAGAGGAAATCGGAATGAATGATATGGAAACATATTTTGCTGCTGAAAAAATGCCGGATATGGCATTCACGCCTGATTCTGAATATGGTATCTGCCTTAAAGAGAAGGGAATAATGCACCTTGAAATAAGTGCACCGACACATGACGGAACAATACTGACAGAATTTCATTCCGGAAATGCAATAAATGCTGTTCCGTCAAAGGCTTATGCACTTGTTGACTGTACAGAGTCTGAAGACAATCAGCTTCGCCGTTTTGCAGATGCAAAACCAGGTGAGTATGATTTCATTTTCACACAGGACGGACTTCATATCGAAGCAAGGGGAAAGGCGGCACACGCATCAACACCGGAGCTTGGTCTGAATATCGCAACAAATCTGATAAAAATACTTGCAGCGAATTTCGGAGAATATGCACTCGGAAGTCTTTGCGGATTCATAGATGATGCAATAGGACTTGAACTTGACGGCAGTTCTCTGGGGATAGCGTGCCGGGACGAAGAAAGCGGAAATCTTACAGTAAATGTGGGAAGAGTTGATATAGATGAAACGATCTGCCGTGTTCTGCTGGATATACGTTATCCGGTTTCTGCTGACAGTGGAGGAATACTCCGCAAAATAAAGAACAGAGCGGAAAAAGACGGACTGAAAACAAAGCTTATCGGACATGAGCTTCCGTTGTCTATGGAAAAGAATGCGCCGATTGTAAAAATACTTTCCCGGGCATATGAGAATGTAATGGGAGAAAAGCCTGAACTATATTCCACCGGAGGCGGCACATACGCAAGAACACTCAGTAACTGCGGAGTAGCATTCGGCCCTGCCTTTGAGGGGGATGACACACATATACATGATGTCGATGAAAGTATCCCTTCAGAGCATTTCCTCAAGCATGCAATGATCTGTATGGAAGCTGTTTACGGACTTGCTGCAAAGGAATAATCAGTATACCGGACAGAAGTAAAAATCTGTAACCCTCAGTGATCTGCTGTATCTCTCAGCAGTAAAAAATCCACTGATTGATCTGAACTGTTCTGTAAAGCTTTGAGAATGTAAAAAACATATAGGTAAAGAATAATGAAGTTTTAGAAAAAATAGATTAAATTCTATTGAAATCCGGCTTGAAATATGGTATATTTACTTATGATAGATTTGTTCTGTTCCGCTTCGCGAAAAAGGAAATTTCTGTCACAGGCTTTATTTATTCCATTATAAAGCTGCAAAAATTATTTTTGCTTAATAATAGAAAGGAGTTTTTTAAATGGTTTATTCGCACGAAGTTGAAACAATGTGCCCTATCGCTCAGGGCGCTGCTCACGGCTGTGCTCCGATCCCGGAGGAAGCAAAGTGGGTAAAGGCTAAGGAAATCAAAGATATTTCCGGTTTCACACACGGTGTAGGCTGGTGTGCACCTCAGCAGGGTACATGTAAGCTCACACTTAATGTTAAGGATGGTGTTATCCAGGAGGCTCTCGTTGAGACAATCGGTTGTTCAGGTATGACTCATTCTGCTGCAATGGCTGCTGAGATCCTTCCCGGCAGAACAATCCTTGAAGCTCTCAATACAGACCTTGTCTGTGATGCTATCAACACAGCTATGAGAGAACTTTTCCTCCAGATCGTATATGGTCGTTCACAGTCTGCTTTCTCAGAGGGCGGTCTTGTTGTCGGCGCAGGTCTTGAAGATCTTGGTAAGGGTCTCCGTTCACAGGTTGGTACAATGTACGGTACACTTGCAAAGGGTCCCCGTTATCTTGAGATGACAGACGGTTATGTAACAGGTCTTGCACTCAATGAGGATGACGAGATCATTGGCTATAAGTTCGTAAACTTCGGCAAGATGATGGACTTCATCAAAGCCGGTGACGATGCTAACAAG
>ONRO01000196.1 GCA_900320235.1 uncultured Eubacteriales bacterium | reverse complement strand
GGAGTAATGCCGTAATCTGCATCTTCGTTTTTTGCGGTTATCATTTTTTCATAGCCGGAAATGGTGAAGGGCATTAACTCAGGCGTAAAATTAATAAGGAGCATGCATGCACCTCCGCCGCTTTTTTCGCCTATTACTGCTATGCCGTTATCCTTTGCAAGAGTGGGGAGGAGATTGCCGCAGGAGAAAGAAAAATGAGATGTGAGTACAGCATATTCAAAATCATAATATACGTCCTTGTCCTGATCATTAATCTCTCCGTCAAGATCAAGATCAAGCTCGTACCGATCATCGCTGATATTTCCTGTAAGCGTCTGGAGAAGCCTCATAGAAGCAGTATTGCTGTTTTTGTTCTTATTGGTCATCATTGCGATCATATACATTACAACGTCGCTGTTGCCGCCGGTATTGCAGGAAATATCCAGAACAAAACGCTTTATTCCGTTTTCCTTGGCAAAGTCCAGAGACCATTTGAAATTATCCACAGCCTCATTCATAAAGGAATTGAACACGAATACGGCTGTGTCACCGCTGCGAAGAAGTCTTGCTTTGGATGCATCATCCCAGACCTTGACAGTTTCGTATTTTTCGTATGCACTGTCTCTTGTTTCTTTGAGCACGTCCATTTTTTCCTGTTCTAATATGGTTTTTAAAGTGATTGCGGTGGCAGCTGTCGCATCACGATCTGACATATCTTCCATTCTGTCGGAAATGGTTTTCCCGACTGTGGTATCGGGATAAAAACCAATGGAATCAAGCAGGGGATATTCAATACAGGTATGCCCACCGTCACTGAATACTTGTGCAAGGCTGCAAAGACCAAAGATAAGATCGATCTTGCTGTCGGACATGATCATTTCCTTTGCTCTTCGGGTAGTGTCACTGTATTCGTCCAGAGTTTTGTCGAGACCCTTTTCCTCTATGGATGCGGCAATTCCCGCCTTTGAGGGTCTGCCGTACAGCTTGTCAACAGCAAAGCAAAGCTCATTATAGGTCAGGTCGATCAGTTCCTGACTGCGATGATCATCTTCATATACGGAAGTTCTGTCAAAATATGACTCTCCTGTCATAAGATCGGAACAGTGAACAAAATATATGCTGTCCTCGGAAAACTCCGCCGCATTATAGGTCTGGGAAAAGAGCAGAGACAGGCAGGATGCAGGCAGGTATGTTCTGTCCTCATCCTCCAGAATATCAATACCGTATTCTCCTATATCAAGGGTGAGGCTTTTAGTTTCTCCGTCTATGGTTTTTCCGAGAGGATGGCAGTAAGGCGAATTGAGCATGGTACCATCGGAATCGGCTTCGCTGCCCATGAATTTTTCAAATTCTTCAAAGTAAAGGATATCACTATCGGTGTTTATGACCATTGATCCGGTATCGTTTGACAGAGTATAGGTGCCGTCGGTATTTTTTACTTCTGATGCATCGCCCTTGAATACATTCCTGCAAAAATCCACCGTGCTGATATAGGGCATATCAGGCATAGAGCTTTTAAAAAGACATTTCAGCGTTTCGTTTTTTTCTTTGCTGTAAAGATATGCTGTGATATCTTTCCCGGTTATTTCATCCTCTGCAGCGGAAACTGTTACAGGGACGGCTATGCCAAACAGAATCGCTGTCGAAAGGGTAATGCTTATCGGTGCCAATTTTTTTTTCATAATAAGACCTTCTTTTTACGTTTTACTTATCTGATATGTTTTCTGTACTGAAAGGGAGCAAAAGAGCTATTCAAAAATGAGATATTCCGATTTCGGCATATCCTCATCAGCGTGTGGTTTGAAGCTTTCATTTTCTAAGATATGGTCATCATTAAGCCCCATGGTTTCTCTGCTTTTATTGAACCATTTCCAGTTCTCGATTTGTCTGTCGTCATCAAAGGTGCAGTCAAATTCGTACCATTTCCCGTCAAGCTCGATCATGTTCCATTCATGAGTTACACTGTAGCAGGTACGGACATTCAGTCCTGCCAGACACATCAGATATTTAGCTGTAATAGAATAATATTTGCAGTAGCCTATAGGCTCGATGATGCCGTAATAGCACAGCGGTTTCCCGTCATCATCTTCTCCTGCTTCCAGATTGTAATCCATATAATCCTCGATATATTCAGCCAACCGCACCTGCTTTTCGAGATCGGACATTTCATTTGTAATCGTTTCACTTATGATCTCTTTTGCCCTTTTCTCAATAGTAAGATAATAATCAAGATCGTAAGCAAGAGCCTTTTTCAGCGTATCGTTTTCCGCAATGCTTTCCCAGTCTGCAACAGGGTTGTTGTCAATGAATATGTATTTAATGGTATGGTTGTCCTTCAAAGGGGCGATGCTCCTGATACAGTTATCCAAAAGGAAAACGCTCTCCAGATTCTCTATCTTGGCAAGGGGAGAAATATCCGAGATGGTATCTTCAATGAAAGATACGCTTTTCAGCTTTTTACAGCCGCTGAGGTCTGGTATTTCTTCAATCATATCGAGAGAAAAGCTTATGCTTTCCAACTCCGGCAAGCTATTCAGAGGGGAAATATCACTTATGTCGCTGCCATAAACAGACAGCTCCTTCAGATTGACAAAATATTCAATACCGTCGAGGGTGTGAATGGGGATTTCCGGAGACGAAACAGACAGAGTGGTGACATTTGTACAGTCTTCTGCGGTAAGCTCCTCGTCCTGCTTCATTTCCAGACTCATTTTTGTTGCCGCCGAGAGTCCTGCATCCATCACGACTACAGGCTTTGTGCCATCAGATGCAGACTGTTCAGCAGTGCTGTTTTCTGCAGATGATTCACCAGAAGAAATATCATCCGACACTTCCGATACGGCTGATGAATGATCATCTGCAGGGCTTGTCTCTGTATTATCTTTGCTGCACGCTGAAACTGCGGAGGGCTTGGTCATTAAATAAACGCTCCTGATCAGATGATCAGTTGAGAATAAAGTACAAAGCGCTTTCCCTGCGATTCGTC